>JAQUPL010000005.1 GCA_028716565.1 Candidatus Omnitrophota bacterium | reverse complement strand
AAAGCGATGGTTTTGAGGCCGTGTTCCTTCGCGAGGTTGAGAGAATTACGATAACATGAGGCGAGTAATTCCGGCTCGTTGTGCTTGCCGTCGCGCCAGACAGGGCCGACTGTGTGAATCACATGTTTCGCCGGGAGGTTGTAGCCCCTGGTTATCTTCGCTCCGCCTGTCTCGCATCCGCCGAGCGTGGCGCATTCGGCGAGAAGTTTCGGGCCGGCTGCTCGGTGTATCGCGCCGTCCACTCCCCCGCCGCCTAGCAACGTCTTATTCGCGGCGTTAACGATAGCGTCGACCGCCAGCGTCGTAATATCACCCTGGAATAGCTCTATCTTTGTTGCCATCAGGCGGCCAGTTTTTTTCCTAAAAGGCGGGCTTGTTTCTTATGCCGAGGGTTTAATTCCTGTTTCGGCTTTTGAGCGGCGAGGCCCATGAAGAGAGTTCCTATCGTCTTCGCACCGAGGTTGCCGGCGGTGATCTTCAAAAGGCTCACGGTACCGGGTGTGAAAATGGCAAATAATGCAGGAGCCGCAGAAGAGGCTACGACAACGGCGCGTTTATTTATCAGAGTGCTTCTCATTTTGGGAACGTGCCCTTCCCACGGCCAATACGCGAAACAGATAAGCCGTTCGATGAATTTCTTCATCAAGGCCGTTACGGTATAATAATTCATCGGCGAGGCGACCACGATAGAATCCGAACGTTCGATCTCGTCGAGTATGCCGTTCATATCATCCGAGATCGGGCATTCCCCGCGTTTCGTCCCCTCTTTCTGGGTGCACGCCCTGCAATTGGTGCAGAATTCGATGTGCTTATCGAGAAGATAGATCTTCGACACCTCGGCCCCCGATTCTTTGGCCGAGGCAAGGATCTCATCGACGGCGGTATCGGTGATACCGCCCTTACGGTAAGTGCCTACTATCGCGGTTACTTTCATGAGTACCTACTAAATAAGCTTTATCTCTTCGACGTGGAGCAGCGGGTCTGCCTTGATGATGATCTTGGCGTGGAAGACGCGCTCGATGGATTCTATCGCCTGGCGGTCCTCATTGAAGAGGCGCGAGGTGACCTCGGGATTAACGAGGAGTTCGACCTGCTTCTTCTTCGTCTCCTTGAGATATTTTTTGACTTTCCTTAATGCCTGGATGGATACGGTCGAGACCGATTTTATCAGGCCCCTGCCCTGGCAATACGGGCATTCCCTGAATGACATGCTCTCGACGCTGCGGCGCATCCTCTGGCGCGTCATCTCGACGAGACAGATCTCTGAGAGCGGAGATACGTCTGTCTTCGCCTTATCGCGCTTCAACGAGTCTGTGAGCGCCTCGAATACTTTGCGCCTCTTGCCGGCCTGCATCATGTCGATGAAATCGATCACGATAATGCCGCCGAGGTCGCGCAGGCGTATCTGGCGCGCGACTTCGCGGGCGGCTTCCATGTTCACTGCGAACGCCGTCTCCTCTAGGCTCTTCTTCTCGGTGAACTTCCCGCTGTTGACGTCTATCGCGACGAGCCCTTCGGTCGGCTCGATGACGATATAACCGCCGCATCTCAGCGGGACCTTGCGCTCGAATAATTTCTCGACGTCCTTCTCTATGCCCTTCCTGTCGTAAAGCGGGATGTCGCCTTCATAAAGTTCGACTTTAGGCCTGAGGTGAGGGGCGACCGCGCTAAGGAAATGCTGTATCTTCCTGTATTCGTCGCGGTTATCTATTATAAGTTTCTCGACGTCCTCGGTAAGGTAATCCCGCGCGACCCTGAGCACCAGGTCATATTCCTCATGCAGCTGGGCCGGCGCCTGTTTCTTCGCCGCGCCGAATTTTATCTTCCTCCAGATGCCCAAGAGATATTTGAGGTCCCTGCCGAGTTCCCGCTTGGATTGCCCGATGCCCGCGGTCCTGATTATGACGCCCATCTCCTTCGGGACTTCAAGCCCCCTCAATATATCCTTAAGCCGCGCGCGTTCCTTATCGTCCGATATGCGGCGCGAGATCCCGAGGTGCCTGTCGTACGGCAATAAAACTATATAGCGGCCGGGTAATGAGATATGGGTAGTGAGGCGCGCGCCCTTCGTGCCGAACGGCTCCTTCGTCACCTGGACGAGGACTTCCTGTCCTTTTTTTACCAGCTGGTCTATCGACTGGTGCGGCTGTATGCCCCTGGGAGGCCTTACCACCTCCTCTTCCTTGTCGATCGATTCGAAATCCATCCCTATACCGACGATATCCGCGAGATAGAGATAACCGTTCTTCTCCAGCCCGAGTCCGACGAACGCGGCCTTGACAGCCGGCACGACGGAGTTCACCCTGCCCTTGATGACATTGCCGACGAGCCTCTTCTCACCCAATCTCTCGACCGAAAACTCCTCGAGGACCTTGTTCTCGAGCACCGCGAGCCTTGTCTCCTGCGGCTCGATGTTGATCAGAATTTCTTTTCCCATTAACTTATTTCCTCTATATTATTAATGATTATCCCTCCAGGCAACTGCGCCTGCAATCTGTTACCGAAATCCTCTTTCGATACCATATCCTTGAGATGGAATACCGCCTCCTCGGCCTCGCTCTCCACGCCGAGCTTCAACGCGCGCTTAAAACTTATCTTTGGCCTCGGGCTGAACCCCTGCGAGATCACGAGGGATATGCCGGCGCGGCGGGCCGCCCGCTGGAAAAGCCGGACGAGATCGAGATGCGAGATGAACTTCATCTGCTCTTTCTTGGCAAAGAAGACCCGGTAATTATTCAACCTGGCTCTTTATGGTCTTGATGTCCTTCTTCAAGTCGGCGATCTCTTTATGCAGCTTCGCGAGTTCGTCGAGTATCGCCATCTGTTCCCTGTGCAGGACGCTGGCGGTATCCTTGACGAGAAGATCGGTGCCTTTGGCCGCTTCTACGCCGGAGAGGGTCATCTTCGTGGCGTCCTGGAAAGCGGCGTCAAAATCGGAACTCTTGTAATCCTGCGCCGCCAACGGGAGAACGGCCACCGACATAAGAATTAACGCAAAAAAAATCCTTTTCACTGTTTCCTCCTTGTGACCTCTTATTTACTCAAATAGCCCCTGTTCGACTTGCTGAATCCTTCCGCGGCCACCGGCGCGGCCGGTTTCTCTTTCTTTTTATCTTCCTTCTTCTTCTCCTTCTTCTCCGGCTCGGCAGCCGGGGTGACATTGGCCTGTCCGGCCTCCAAGGCCTGCTTGACCATCGCCATCTCCTGGTCGGTGAACTCTCCCGGCCTTACAACCCTTGCCGTTATGAATATAAGGAGGTCTATTTTATCGGTATTGTTGGTCGCCCGCGAAAAGAGGTTGCCGATGACCGGGATGTCTCCCAATATTGGTATCCCTATCCTGCTCTTCGATTTGACGTTCCTGAGAAGGCCGCCGATGACTATCGTTTCGCCGTCCGCCATCAAGATCTGGGTCTCTGTCTCTCTCGTGTCTATGACCGGGTAATCATTCAACCCGACGGTGAGCGCCGTTCTCTCGGAAATGACCGGATGGACTATCATGTTAATGAATTTTTCGTCACCGCTTACCTGGGGGACTACATAAAGCTGGACGCCTATATCCTGGTAATAAGCCAGGTTCTCTGTCGCGGTACCCGAAGTGCCTGAAATACTGCTCTCGACTATCGGATACTTCGTGCCGATAAGGATGATCGCTTCCTGGCCGGAAAGCGTCAGTATCTTAGGCGCGGACAGCGTATTGGTCCTCACATCTTCCTCAAGCGCGTGGACCATAGCTTCCATCTGCGTCCCGAAGAGTTTCTGGTAGAGCAGCTGGAGCCCCGCGTTATAAGGGTTGAGGTTCGTGGAAAGCGGATTGAAATTTGAAGGCTGATAACCGAGAGGGTCGGTAGGCTCCGATTGAGAATAATTGCTTCCCGATATCGTGCCTGTCGTCTTAGAAGCGCTGCCGAACTTCACTTTAACCCCACCGTTCAGGACCCCTGCCGTAGTCAAGGCCTGGTGGTTCTGCAGTCTTGACCCGGTGCTCCACTCCATCCCTATATCCCTCAGGACGTTCTTGCTGACCTCCATTATCCTCGCCTCTATAAGGATCTGGACGGGCTTGACATCCATCTCTTTTAATATCTTCGACATCCTGTCGAGATAGGTCAACGTATCGGTCACCACCAGCGAGCGCGACCTGGAGTTTTCCCTTTCCCTTCTCTCTTTGCCTTCATCCGTCGACTGGCCACCGGCTTGCGGCACGCCGATCTTCCACCCTTTCTGCCCGGTTACCTCAAGGACCGATATCTTGCCCTGCGGCGACAACTGCGGCTCAAGCATCTTCTTGGCGTCCTGCGCGTCGAGATATTGTAAATTGAAGACCCTGCTGCTGACGCCCTCTATCTCGGTCAATTCCTTCTTCTTCTCCCTGCGTTCCTTCAGGGCGTCAACGGTCGAGACTGTGATGATGTTGCCTTCGCGTTCATACGCGAAACCGTATGTATTAAGGATGACGTCCAGCGCCTGTTCCCACGGCACATCCACAAGCCGTATAGTGACGGTCCCCACGACCTCCTTGCCCGTAACGATATTTACGCCGCTCTTGTAAGCCAGTACCCGGAGGACATTCTGTATATCGGCATCCTTAAAATCAAGGGTCACGGTGCTCTTCTCCGACGCGGGCTCCTGCTGAGGAACCGCGACAGGCTGCGCGGCGACAGGCTGCTCTACCGCGGCCGGCGCGGCCGGCGGCTCCTGCCCGCATGCGGACCCGTAAAAAAACGCGCTCAAAAACACGACGCCTACGATTGAGATCTTTTCGCGCTTGGACATGTTATTCCTCCTCGCCTCTCAAATTTATGACTGATTCTTCGCCGTCTCTTTCGAGGATCACCCTCGTCTTCTCTATATTTTTGACCTTATAATCTCCCAGGATATCCCCGGCCCTGACGACCGAACCTCCTACGATAGCATATGAATCCCCGTTCCTGGACCAGACTATCCCCTCAAGGGTCAGTTCGACATTGGCCGTAACCGCCCTCATTTCGGGAAGTATGTTGCCGTCCCTGTCGACAAGGGGCCTGAACGGGTCACGTTTATTTTTGGGGTCGTACTTGAAATTTTCGTTCCCCGGGGCATACGGCGCGAACGCGATAAGGATCAAAAGCCCTATGAATGCCGCGTTCCTCATTTCGATTGGGTCTCCTCGCGCAGGACATAAGCGACTATCAGGAGCCTGGCGTTATGGTTCTGCATATCCTCGGGGTTCGCCTTGATCTCTATATCCCCTATCGACATAATATTAACGGCAGTCTCGACGCCGTTTATGAACTGGCCTATGGCGTGATAGCCTCCTTTTACCTCTACCTGTATAGGGATCTCCATATATATAGAGGCGGGTTTTTTTGCCTCGGGTTTTGCCTGCGCCGCCTTGGGTTTTGCCGGCTCGGCTTTCTCCGTGCGGAGAGGCTCGACCTTTATTATCTTGACCTTATTTTCGTAAGCGACCTCCGCGATCTTCTGCAGGATACCCGGCATTTCACTGTAACGCGGCATGGCATTTTCATAAACTTTGAGTTTTTCCTGCGCCGCCGCCAACCGGGCCTGCAACTGGGATTTGCTCGCTATGAGGGCCTCATCTTTTTTCAGGGTCTCTGTTTCCTTGATGATATCTTTCCTTAACTCGCTTAACTTGCGAAAAGAAGGGATCATCAGGAACTGGATCAGGCTGAATACAACTATAAAACCCGCTATCCCTATAAGCACTATCTTCTCAAGGTCGGCCTTTGGGATGCGCGGTATGTTAAAAGGCGCGGGCATATCTTTATAACCCCTTCCCCTTCTTAAAATGGCACATGACGATAAAATCCATTATCTCGGTATTCTGTATCTTTTTACGCTCCTCCTTCGCGATCTCGATATTGTCGAAATCCGACGAGAAGGACGCGTTCTCTTTCAGTGAATTGACGAATTTGCCTATCGTGTACTCGTCGGTGCCCCCGGAGATGACGCTTGAACCCTCTATCACCAGCACCTCCTTCAGGATGCCGGGTTCTGCGGGCGATTCGCCCTTCTTGATATCGATGATCCTCAACCAGACGCCCGATGTCATAGAATCGGAAATATCATTGAGCATCTTCGCCAGCCCGAACCTAGAGCCGGACAGTTTATCGACTATTGCGACCTTTGAGGACATCTCCCTCAGGGTACTGTCGATTGTAATAGCCTCTTTATTCGACGCGGCGATAGAGACGGCTTTCTTTTTGAGGGAATCGCGGGAAACGGTTTTTACCTGGATAAAGACCCATAAGAGGACCTGTATGACAAGCAGGAAGACGACGATGCCGGCGGCGACCGGCATGACGGGCAGCGAAGGCAGCTTCATCGGCTCCCTCTTCCTGGCTTTCAGATGCGGCGGCAAAAGATTTATTTCTATCATCGCCTACCTTCTTATCGCGAGCCCGACGCAGACGGCCAGTTGGCCGGAGGCGTCCTTAAGGGCCTGCGTATCTATTTTAGGGGAGACCGCCAGGTTTTTTACCGGGTCCCATGCCGAGACCTCAAACCCGAAAGCCTGGGAGAAACGCTGCAGCAGCGCCGTCTCTTTCGCGCCGCCGCCGCTCACGTATATACCGTCTATCCCTTTGCCGAACTGGTTCTCGTAATAGTCGAACGAGAGCCTGACCTGGTTCTCGAGCGTATCCGCGCTTTTTACATCCACCGGGATATCGCGGGTAAAATTGAGCGTCTCGTTCTTGAGTATGCAGACGTTGGTCATGCTCGCGCCGATATTCAGAAGGGCGACCGTCTTATCCTTGCCTAACCCGGGATTATTGAACATAAAAGCGTTCGTCACGGCGATAGCGTCGCAATCTATGGCCTCGGCCGTCAACTCCGCCCCGCTGACATAACCCATGTACTCGTCAACGAGGTCTTTCTTCGAAGCCACGATGAGGACCTTCATCTTGTTGCCTTCGGCGTTCTGATCGATCACTTGCACGTCTATATAGACTTCATTTATGTTGAACGGGATATGCTTTTCGGCCTCGAACTGCAAGGCGGATTTCAATTCGCCCTCGCTCATCTTCGGGAAGAGAACCTGGCGCACGACGACTCCCTGCCCTGAAACGGCGATCGTTACGCCCTGGACCTTGGTCTCCGAAGGAGCGACGGCGCGCTTTATCGTTTCGACTACCTTCTCTTTCGAGCGGTCCCCGTCAATAGACTGGACGGCGAAAAAATCAAGCTGGAACCCGCCTGTTTTTTTCCGCGAGAGGGCCAATACCTTTACGGAAGAAGTGCCTATATCTATGCCGACCTTAACCTTTGTCCTGTTCAAATTCAAGAACGGGAATTTGATCTCTTTCATATCCTACTCTATCGGGGGATCGGACTCGCCCGCCTGACCCCCGTTCTTTGCCCTTATTATGCCCGTGCTGTCCGTGAAAAAATACCTGTTCCCCGTCCTTCCGGGAGTTGTCGGTTCTGCGTTCAACTCGAAATTCTCCGCGTCGATGAAAGTATAATTGAACCTGTAACCCTGTTTTTGCTTGGTCACACCCAGGACCGAATCGATGTAAGGCGGATCGGAATCCGGCGCCGCCAGGTTATCCAGGGCAGCCGGAAAAGTATGGGGGTTGGAATTCGCGTAATAGCTGTTGCAGGCCGATCCGATCGTCCGGCACGATACTATAGCCGATGCCTCGTTCGCGTTTATGCGGGATGTGAGGAAGACAGGGATAGCGATGGCCGCCAAAGTAGCTATAATGGCGATAACTATCATTATTTCAACAAGAGTAAAACCGCGATATGATAGTTTTTCTTCTTTCATTGAGTTTTAGTTTATATTTTTTGAGCAAAAAAGTCAAGAAAAATTGCCAATTTTTACGAGATTCCCCTCTTAAGAGCCCCGCTGCGGCGGGACGTTGCAAAAGTCTTGATATTGACCCGGCATTATAGTAAACTTCTAATTGGAGGGATGATAAGATGTTGTTTCGTTCCGCGAAATCCGGTTTTACGCTGATGGAAGTCATGTTCTCGGGCGCGATAATGCTCGTCGCGATAGGCGGGCTTTTGGGGGCATATGTCCTCTGTTTTAACCTGAGCGAGACGGCAAGAAACTTGACTTTAGCGACGAACGCGATCCAGCAGAAACTTGAAGAGATACGTTACCAGAAGCTCAACATAGTCAATCATTACGACTATAACACGTTCGATATACCGGGTTTCGCCGTCCAGAATGCCAAAGGCGTGGTCTATGTCGACGCCATTCCCAATAGCACGGATCTCAAAAGAGTGACCATCTCCGTCTCCTGGCGGCAAAAAGGCGGAAGGATAATCGGGGCGGATAACGGCAGCGGCGGCGGGATAGCGCTTAACGGCGTGCGCGACGGCACGGAACAGGCGGACGCTAACGGTTATTTGAAATCGCCGGCTATTATTTCAGAGGTGGTAACGGACAGATGAACACGGGGCCTCGTAAAGGGTTAAGCCTGGTCGAATTGATGGTGACCATAGGCATAGTGGTCGTTATCGGAGGGATCCTTGCGCGTTTCCTTGTTATAGGAGGCGCGGCCTGGCATTCGGGAGACGCGGAGATACAGGCCACACAGGAAGCGAGGAAAGGCGTCATGTACATGACAAGGGAATTGCGGCAGGCCAATTTGGCCTCCCTGACTAATATGGCGGGCGCGAAATACGTAGACAATACGGATACCGACTATAACTCCGTCGTCTTCCGGGTCGTGACCGTCGTCGCCGGTAATAATAATTACGGCGCCTACGGTTCCGTGATAACTAATGCCGGCATGCCAAACTTGTCCGCTCCTATCTCTTATTACGTGAATAATAACCAGCTGATAAGACTCCAGGACAATACCGCCAAAGTGCTTGCAAACAATGTGACCGGCCTCACGTTCCGCCTGCAAAAGGATTCTCATACACTGAACGACGGCCAGGAATACTCGCTCACGACGTTCTTGATAACGTTGCAGACGACGAAGACCACTGCGGAGAGAAGGCTGATCCCGATGACTTTAACCAGCGCCGTCTTATTGAGGGACTAAAAATGGGACACAAAAAAGGGTTTATACTGATCGTGGCTTATTCGGTAGTCGCTGTGATCCTTATCCTCATCGCAGCCTATGTGGCCCGCAGCGTGGCGGAGATGAGGACAGCGCAAAGAGAAAAGGATTCTTTGGCGGCGCTCGCCGCGGCTGAGACGGGGATCGATTACGGCTTTGCCTGGCTGAAAGCCCAACCTACCCCGCCTGCCGGCACGGCTCCCATCTTTAATCCCGTGATAACGGGCGTGCCGAAACCTGCCCTGACTACCGGGACATACTCCGTAACGGTCGTGCCGAACGCAAGCAATCCGACAAACTGGCCGAAAAAATACGAGATAGTATCTGTAGGGACGTCCGGGGATTCGACCCGAACCGTATATTACGAAGTCCAGCGCGATACTTTCGCCAAGAATATCTGGTTTACAAATACCGAGAGTTACGGCCCGCTTGATGTATGGTTCGTAACGGTCGACTCGCTGGACGGCCCCGTACACACTAACGACAGCTTCAATATTTCGGGCGACCCCCAATTCCCCGACCTTATAGACCTCCATCCGACCCAACATCACGGCCCGAGTATAAATTACATGCATCCCGGAGATGATAACCCGTATTTTGCCCAGCCGGTTGATTTCAACGCCGACACTATAGAAATGCCTGACCATGATGATACGGAACCCCTCCGTAACGCAGCCGCATCCGGCGGCCGTGTCTTTACGGGGAACACTACGATAACTTTAAACGCCAACGGCACGATGAACGTGACGAACGCGACCGGCGGTTACAATAATACCAATATGCCCGTACCGGCAAACGGGGCTATATACGTACAGAACAAGCTGGATAGGTGGGGACATATCAGCGAATACGGATATGCCAAGGTATCCGGGACATTGAACGGCCGTCTCTCCATAGGAACAAACGATGACATTATTATCACGGGAAACGTACAATATAACATCAATCCGCAGACGAACCCGAACTCGACCGACACGCTGGGGCTCATAGCCGAAGGCGATGTCGTGATCAAGCAAAGCGCATGCCCGACAAACGGAAACCTTACTATCCAGGCGGCCGTAATGGCCATGGCCGACTCCTTCTACCTGGAAGATTGGACCTCGAGCATGAAAGGTGCCTTGAACATATACGGCGGGATAACCCAGAACCAGCGGGGGCCCGTAGGAAGTTTCAATATAACTACAAGCACCAAAGCCAGCGGTTTTTCAAAAAATTACGTCTACGACAGGAGGCTGCGCGACGCGCCGCCCCCTTACTTCCCGGATACTAAAAAGTACATAGGGGTAGCATGGAGGGAACAATGAAGATATCAAAAACACAAATAGCCATAATATTATCCTTATGCGTCCTGGCAATAATTATCATCCTCTCGCTCGGCAGGCCTCAGCCGAAGCCGGCTGTGACTGCGGCTCCTGAAGCCAAACCGGAAGAGCAGATCCCGCTTCAGGCGGGAAAATACGAACTGCCCCCGGCACAGGAGAACGCCGGATATCCGGTTTCGCAGTCCGTAAGCACTCCGTCCGCGAAACCGGTGCCATCGATACCGCCGACATCCCCTGCACCCGCGGCTTCAATCGAAAATACAAGAAATCCCGATAACAGTTTGAGCGGCGGAACGGGAAATGCGCCGAAGGTCTATGAGCCATCCCCTGACCTGCCGAAGAAACCGCCTAAGATGCCTCCGCCGGAAGTATTACAGAAGATGCAAAGGCAAGGTATAGTGGCATACTGAGAAGCGCGGGGTCCTTATTCGACGGGTATGCCTGACGCGTCGTTTACCCTTATCACGCCTGACTCATCCACAAAAAAAGTCCTGACTCCTGATATATTGACGGTTACGGGCGTCGCCGTGCAGGTAAACTGGTTCGGGTCCACAAGGGTGTAATTGAAATTATACCCCTGCTTCGACCCGCTTCCCAGAGCAGGATCTATATACGGGGGAGTTTCGGTGCTCAAGGTCTGGAGGTCCGGAGGATATGAGGGTGGGTTCTGCATGCTCCGGTAACTCTCGCATCCGGTGCTTATCGTCCTCATCGAGCCTATCGCCGACGATTCATTCGCGATGACCCTCGCCCTCAAGAAACCGGGTATCGCGATGACCGCCAGCGTGACCAGTATGGCCACGACTATCATTATCTCGACAAGCGTAAACCCTTTTCTGCGATCCGGATCTTTCGCCATGCTGTTTAATCTATAACCAAAACGATAAAATGTCAACCCTTTACCGGAGTTTACCCTGAGCCCTTCGGCTCCGCTCAGGGTAAACTCCGCTGAAGGGCTCAGGGCAAGTATAACAAAAAGGCGAGGATTTTACTCCTCGCCTTTTTGCATACTTTACGCCCTGAGCATTATTCGATCGGGTTGCCCGCGGCGTTCGTCAATCTTATTACGCCCGACTCGTCAACAAAGAATGTCCTCGTACCGGTAACGTTCGCCGTTACAGGCGCGCCCGTGCAGGTATACTGGTTCACGTTCACTAATGCATAGGTAAACGTATATCCCTGCTTTGTACCACCGGCCAATGTCGCATCGATGTACGGGGGATTAGCAGCGCCTAAAGCTGCCAGGTTAGCCGGATAAGACACCGGGCTCTGGGCGGCTCTGAAACTTTCACATGCCGTACTTATCGTACGGAGTGAACTTATAGCTGCTGCTTCGTTGGCGTTGAGTCTAGCACGTAGTAAGTTGGGTATCGCTATGGCTGCTAAAAGAGCTATAATGGCAACTACGATCATGATCTCAACGAGCGTAAAACCTTTTCTTCCTACTAGCGTTCTCATTTTATTTCCCCTCCTTTCTTCCTAGATTGGGACTTCCGTTTCTTCAGTTAAAGTATAACATAAAAGCAACCTCTGTCAAGCGTTTCTATCTTCCGACGACCTGGATCAACTTCACTATCGGCAGGAACATCGACACGACGATTCCGCCTACCACGATCCCGAGGAAAGCGATTATCAGCGGCTCTATGAGGCTCGTCAACCCGGATACTGCGGCGTCGACTTCGCTCTCGTAAAAATCGGCGACCTTCCCGAGCATCTCCTCGAGTTTGCCGGTCTGTTCTCCGACCGAGATCATCCTCGTTACCATAGGCGGGAAAACTTTGCTTGCCGTGAGCGGCTGCGCTATCGACTCGCCTTCCTTGATGCTCATCTTGGTCTTCAGGACCGCCGCTTCTATTACCCTGTTACCCGAGGTCTTCCCTACTATTTCAAGCGCCGTCAATATCGAGACGCCGCTCTTCTGTAACGTCGAAAGCGTGCGCGCGAACCTCGCGATGGCTACCTTCCTTAATAACGGCCCGATGACCGGTATCTTCAATAGAAAGGTATCGAAGGCAAGCTTTCCTTTATCGGTCTTGACCACCTGCGAAAGCGTTATGGACCCTATCACCAGCCCTATGATCACGAAAAGCAGGTAGCTCCTCACGATATGTGATATCTTTATCAGTATAAGCGTCGGCAGGGGCAACGTTACGCCGATGGTGGCGAATATGCTCTCGAATGTCGGGACGACTTTGACTATCAAGAAAGTCGTGATAAGGATCGCCATCGTGACTACGACCGCCGGATAAATAAGGCTCGATTTCACTTTCCTTATCAGGGCGATCGTCTTTTCCATATAGATGGCGACCCTGTCGAGTATCTCATCCAGGTTTCCGCTCGATTCGCCTGCCCTGACCATGTTTATGAAAAAAGGAGAGAATACGTTCGGCTGTTTGCCCAGCGCTTCGGATAGGCTCAACCCGCCCTCGACGTTATCGCGGACCTTCTTAACGACGTTCTTGAAACCCTTGCTCTCCATCTGCTCCTGGAGCGCGTCAAGGGCTCCGACGAGCGGTATGCCCGCGTCCACCATGGTAGCTAGCTGCCTGGAGAAGACGACCAGGTCGTCGAGCTTTATCTTAGCGCCGCCGAAGGCCTGGCCCCTGGCCGCTTCCTTCGCCTCGCCCAACGAGATTATCACATATTCTTTCTGCCTGAGCGTATCTACCAGGGCGATGCTGCTGGGCGCTTCCATGGAACCGGATACGGTCCTGCCGTCCTTATCCTTAGCGACATATTTAAATTGTGGCACTTATTCCTCCGACGTTACCCTCAAGACTTCCTCAACCGTGGTATTCCCCAAAGCCAGGTTTTCGAGCGCCGCCGCGCGCAGGGTGAGCATCCCCTTTTCCTTCATAGCATATTCTTTTATCTTATCGCTCTGCACCCTGTCAAGTATCATCTCTTTTATCTTGTCGTCTACAGTGAGGTTTTCGAGGATGGCGAACCTCCCGTAATAGCCGGTATTGTTGCACTTGGCGCACCCTTTCCCCTTATAAAAAACCGCCTTGGACCCCTCAGGGCCTTTAGACCCCTCAGGGCCTTTAGACCTTTCCTTATATCCTAACTTATCCAGCATCTCCTTCGGGATATCGATCTTCTCCTTGCAATTCGCGCATACCCTCTTCATCAGCCTCTGCGCGCATATGAATACCACGCTGGAGGCGACCAAAAACGGCTCGACGCCCATATCTATAAGCCTCGTTATGGCGCTCGGCGCGTCATTCGTGTGCAGTGTTGAAAGGAGCAGCTGTCCGGTAAGCGACGCTTTGATGGCGATATCCGCGGTCTCGAAATCGCGGATCTCCCCGACCATCACGATATCCGGCGCCTGGCGCAGGAAAGCGCGCAGGCCGCCCGCGAAGGTAAGGCCTATCTCCGGCTTGACCTGCACCTGGGTTATCCCCATGAGCTCATATTCGATCGGGTCTTCTATGGTGACGATATTCTTTTCCGGCGTATTCAATATGTTAAGGATGGAATAAAGGGTCGTGGACTTGCCGCTCCCTGTCGGGCCGGTCACCAAGAACATCCCGTAAGGCCTGGAGATGGCTTCCCTCAATTCCTCCAGGGTCTTGGGAAGAAAGCCCAGCTTTTCAGGGGAAACTTTTATGCTCGATTTATCGAGGACCCTCAGGACGACCTTCTCGCCGTGGACCAGCGGCAGGGTAGAGACGCGGAAATCTATCTCCCTCTCCTCCATCCTCACCTTGAACCTGCCGTCCTGCGGTAGGCGCCATTCGGTGATATCCATATCCGACATTATCTTGATCCTGGTAAGCACCGCGTTCTGGTTCGATTTCGGCAGGTGCGAGAATTCCGTGAGGGCGCCGTCGATACGGTAGCGCAGGCGCAGGTCAGTCTCCATCGGCTCGACATGGATGTCAGAGGCGCGGCGTTTGAGCGCCTCGCTTATAATGACGTCGACCATCTTGAGTATCGGCGCCTTCTGGCTCTCTATGGCGAGGGTCGAGACATCGAACCGCTCCGCGTCTTCGGACGAAAGGAGCTGCAATTCTTCGCCCTTGGCATCTTTTACCAATTTATCTATTGAGAACACTTCTTCCCCGTAATAGCTTGCGATCGCCGCGATTATATCCTTGTCGGTCGCTATAACAGGGTCTATCTCGTATTTGGTGAGAATCTTCAGGTCGTCGAGGGCGAATATATCGAGCGGATCGGACATGGCTACTGTCATACGGTTGCCGATCTTCGAGACAGGGATAAGGTGGTAAAGCCGCGCGATCTTCTCCGGCACGAGCGAGATGATCTCCTTGTCTATTTTGTATTTCGCCAGGTTTATCGGGGTAATATTAAGTTCCTGGCTGAATATCGCGAGGAGGTCATTCTCGTTGGCGAGCCCCTTCTGCACAAGGATCTTGCTCAGGCTGCCGCCATGCGCCTTCTGGGCTTTTATCGCCTCGTCCAGTTTTTCTTTCGAAATGGAGCCCTTCTTAACGAGGACTTCGGCTAATTTATCCCTTATGCTCTGGGCCATGGCTTAATCCTGCTCGCCGAGGGTCACGCGCACTACCTCCTCTAGGGTCGTGGTGCCGTCAAATACCTTCCTTAATCCGCTCTCCCTTAAAGTTACGAGCCCGGCGCGGCGCGCCGCTTCGTATACGGTGCTCTCGTGCGCCCTCTTGGCGATCAATTCCCTCAACTCCGCGTTTATAGCTACCGCTTCTATAAGGCCTACCCTTCCCCTGAACCCGGTCTTGAAACAATGATCGCAACCTTTGCCCTTGTAAAACTTCACATTCTCCGGCGCCTTTATCTTAAGTTTTTCGAGTAATGTCTTGTGGATTTCCTGGACTTCCTTACAGCGCGGGCATACCTTCCTGACAAGCCGTTGGGCCGCGACAAGTACCACCGACGAACTGATGAGGAACGGCTCGACGCCCATGTTCATCAGCCTCATGATGACACCGGTCGCCGTGTTGGTATGCAGCGTGCTTAGGACGAGGTGTCCGGTCAGCGCAGCCTTTATCGCGATGTCGACGGTCTCGAGGTCCCTTATCTCGCCTACCATTATGACGTTCGGGTCCTGGCGCAATATCGAACGGAGAGTGGCCGCGTATGTCAACCCGATATTCGGGTTTATATTGACCTGGTTTATCCCGGGGAGCAGGTATTCGACCGGGTCTTCTACGGTGACAAAATTCTTTTCCGGAGCGTCTATATGCTTGATGACCGAGTAGAGCGTAGTCGTCTTGCCGGAACCCGCCGGGCCGCAGACGAGTATCATCCCGTGGGGCCTCCTCGAGGCCTTCTTGAGCTCGTCGAGAGGTTCCTTCTCGAAACCCAGCTTATCTACATCGAGCATGGCCTGGGATTTATCGAGGATCCTGAGCGCCACTTTTTCGCCGAACGCGGTCGGGACTGTCGAGACCCTGAAGTCGACTTCCCTCTCCTGCACCTTTATCTTGAACCTGCCGTCCTGGGGCAGGCGCCGCTCGGCGATATTGAGGTTCGACATGACTTTTATCCTGGATATTATGCCCGATTGTATAGACCTTGGAAGCGACTGCGCTTCCCTGAATATCCCGTCGATCTTATACCTGACGCGCAGGTGGTCTTCCATCGGCTCTATCAGGATATCGCTCGCCCGCGCTTTTGTCGCGTCCAGGACTATGGCGTTCGTAAGTTTTACCACAGGGGTATCAGCGACCGCGCCCAGCACCTCGACAGACTCATCTTCTATTCTCCTGGAAGAGATGAGCTCTATATTCGTCTCCTTTACCAGCGCTTCGATGGTGGATGTCGCCGCGCTGCCGTAATGCTGCTCTATCGCGGCCTTCACATCGTCCTGTGTGGTTATGATGGGCGTGATATCCATACCCGTGACATTCCTTATGTCGTCGAGCGCGAAGACATTAAGCGGGTCGGCCATCGCGACGGTCAGGACATTACCCATCTTCGATATAGGCATGATCTGGTAATTGGCGGCGATCTTTTTCGGGATGAACTTCGTTATTTCAGGGTCGATCTTGAATTTGGAAAGGGATATCGGCGGGATGCCGAGTTCCTGGCTTAGTATCGCTAAAAGATCCCTCTGGGTTATGGCTCCCAAAGAGACAAGGATGTCTCCCAGCGAACCGCCCTTCTCTTTCTGGGCTTGAAGGGCCTGGTTTAATTTCTCTTCGGTTATAGCCCCTTTTTTTATCAGTATCTCGCTTAGCCGTTCCTTGATCCCAGATGGCATCGGCTGTCAGGGTCTCCTATTTTTTGTAGAACTTGTCTATCGCCTGCTTTATGTCGGTCGCCGTTGAAACGAATATCTGTATCGAGCAGCCGGTCACCAGCTCTATGTCTTCGACGGCCTGGATGTTAAGGGGATCGGCCATCGCGATGGTCACGGTATTGCCGATCTTATCTATCGGGATAAGGCAATACTGGCGCGCGACATTCTCAGGCACCATCTTTATCGCCGACTCGTCCATCTCGTAATTAGCCAGCGGAAGGTACGGGAAGCCGTATTGGACCGTGATGGCTTGGGCTATTTGCTCTTCAGTTACATATCCCAGACCAGCCAGGATCTGGCCTAAAAGCCCGCCCTTCTCCTTCTGGATCTTCAAGGCCTCTTCGAGATGCGCCTGTTTTATCACGCCTTTTTCCAGGAGGAGCTGTCCTATTGTTTTAGTTATTACGCGCTTTACCGACGCCATATGGCCCTATTTCCTGAATAACCTGTCAAGATCGTCCGGATCAGTGCTTCGGAGTATCGCGTCTTCGTAGCTTATCAATTTCTTGTTATAAAGTTCGAAGAGCGTCTGGTTCATCGTCCTCATGCCCTCTTTCTGGCTCGTCTGTATGACGGAATACAATTGGTGCGTCTTAGCCTCGCGTATAAGGCTCCTCACCGCGGGTGTGGCGATCAATACCTCCGTCGCCAGGACCCTGCCGTGGCCGGTGGCCTTCGGTATGAGCTGCTGGGCGAGGATGCCGAGAAGCACGAACGAGAGCTGTATCCTTACCTGTTGCTGTTGGTGGGACGGGAAGACATCTATGACCCTGTTTATCGTCTGGACCGCGTCCGAGGTATGTAGCGTAGACAGGACGAGATGCCCGGTCTCGGCGATATCCAGGGCAGCCTCGATCGTCTCGAGGTCGCGCATCTCGCCGATGAGGATTACGTTCGGGTCCTGCCTCAGGACATGCTTCAGCGATTGCGCGAATGACTGCGTGTCCGGCCCGACTTCGCGCTGGTCAACCAGCGCTTTTTTGTTCTTATGGACATACTCGATCGGGTCCTCCACTATCACGATATGGCAATTTCTCTCCGAATTTATCTTGTCGACCATCGAAGCGAGGGTCGTGGACTTGCCGCTTCCGGTGGCGCCCGTGACGAGGACGAGCCCCTTGGGCCTTTTGCAGAGGTCCTCGACGACATTGAGCGGGAGGCCGCACTCCTCGAAACTCATTATGTGGAGGGGGAGCAGCCTTACCGCAGCGCCGACATATCCCCTTTGGAGGAATACATTTACCCTGAAGCGCCCAAGCCCCTCTATGCCGAACGAGATATCAAGTTCAAGCTCGCGTTCGAACTTCTCTATGTGCTGCGGCTTGAGCATGCTGTAAGCCAGCCTCTTGGTGTCCTCGGCCGTGAGGAAGCCGAATTCGGTCGGCACCAACTGCTCGTCTATCCTAAACTGGGGCGGGGAAAACACGGAGATATGCAGGTCGGACGCCCCCTTCTGGACCATCAATTTAAGCAGTGTCTCTATCTGGACATTTACCATGGGACCTCCTTAGGATTAAGAGACGATCGTATTCTTTCCTTTTGATTTGGCTTCGTTCAAGGATAAAGTCGCTTTTTTTATCAGGTCTTCGGCGCTCACGCCGTCTATGGGGTTCTCGCTCACGCCGCCGCTCACCGTCACGAAGTTGCGCGGATAACCTTTGCCGCCGGCGATGCCGAAGGCCTCGACGCGCTGCTTGAGGACTTCCGCCGCCGTATTCGCTTGTTTCTTGTTCTTCTCCGGCAGTATCACCGCGAACGTATCGCCGCTCAACCTGCCTATCCTGTCGACCTCGGTGATGTTCGATTCTATTATCTTGCCGATCTTCTTTATGGTCTCTTCGGCCGACAACTCCCCGTTTATATCCCTGTATAAACTGAGGTCGTCGATATTGAAGATAAGGAACGAGCACGGCCTCTGGTACAATGCCGCGCGCTTGATCTCTTCCTCGAGGCGGGAAATGATGAACTTCTCGTTATAGAGGCCGGTGAGCTCATCCTTGATGGCCAGTTCCTTCGCCTTGGTGGTCAGTATCTCGTTCTCCACGGCTATGGCCATCTGTTTCCCGAAAAGTTTTATAAGCTCGGTATCCTCTTCCTTGAACTCATAATCCGCAATCGTATTGCATAACCCTACGATCCCGAAGCCGTGGCCGTGCGCGACGATGGGACACAGAAGGCAATTCTTGACACTGAAGACCTTAAGGAATTCCTCGATGTCAGGCGTCATCCGCGAACGCCGGTCTATGCTGACCATTTTGTTCTCGGCGACGAGCTTCCCGAGGAGGCCGGTACCTACCTTGATCCTGAACGAATTCAAGCTCCCGCTCAGGTTCTCGCTTTCCTTCATCACGAGGGTGTTCTTCTCCTCGGCAAGCATCAGGAACGCGGATGAATCTTCCTCGGCCTGGCTTATCTTCTCGATGGCTATCTTGAGGATCTCGTCGAGCGAAGCGCCCTGCGAGATGAGGTTGCTGACCTGCAGGAGGCCCGACATGATCAGGACCTTCTTGTTTATCTCAACGTTTATCTCTTTTGTCCTCTCCCCGTAGGAGCGGAGTTCGTCCATATTCTCGCGTATACGGCGGGTGAGCGTGTTAAGGGTAATGCCGAGTTCCCCTACCTCGTCCTCGCTCTTGACTTCTATGCTCCTTGAGTAATCGCCGTTAGCGATCCCCCTGGCTCTGATGGCCATATCGATTATCGGCGAGGCGATATCCCAGATGATCTTGAAACCGAGCAAGGCGATAAGGATAGTTAGGCCTATGACGAGCGAGACGTTTTTCGTCGTAAAATCCAGGTCTATATTGGGCTGGAGGAACGGAAAATAAATAAAATTATATGCGAGATAGACACAGATGGCAAGCGGTATGAAGGACATCAACACGAAAACTACGGTCAACTTGTAACGGAGGCCGGCGGGTATAAGCGATAGTTTTTTGATAATTCCTGCCATCTTTATCATCTCCCTTCGTAATTTATTATAAAAAGTATACCTGTTCCTAAATTAGGTGTCAAACATAATTATCGCAGCGCGATGAATCCCCAGGGAAGTTCTTCGTCTAACCCCCGCTCTCTCAATGAATAACGATCCGGGTCTATGCCGGCCTCCCGGAAAACCGGCAGCCACTTTTCGAGATCGAAATTTTCCTTCCAGCTGTCGAACCTGCACCCGCTTTTCCAGGCAAGATAAAGCGCGCTGGAGAGATTCCTGTCCCCGCGCGCGAGGACCGACTCCAGGTAGCTCATCTTCGGGTCATGAAAAACAAATTTCACCCTCGTGCGCCTCGCCTTCTCCCTGATATACCTCTGCCTCCTGTATACCTCATCAACCGGCAGCATCGCCTCGCGCTCGAACCTCGTATGCGGTTTCGGGATGAATACCGATACCGCGGCGTTTATATCCGCGGGCCTCCCGTCAACCTTCTTTTTTGTCTCGGAGACCTCCCTGGCCAGGTCGACGATGGCATCGAGATCGCTGTCTTCCTCGCCGGGCAGGCCGATCATGAAATAGAGTTTTATCCTGCGCCAATTATTCTTGAAGGCCTGGTAGGCGCATTCCTTAAGCGCCTCGGGCGGTATATTCTTATTGATCACCTTGCGCATCTTGTCGCTGCCGACCTCGGGCGCGAAGGTAAGCCCGGTTCGCCTTCCCGACGCGAGCTCAAGCGGGAGGCGGCTCGTCATCTCCTCGACCCTGATGGAAGGGAACGAGATGCTTACCGCCCTCTCTTTAAAGGCCTTCGTAAGTGACGCCACTATTTCCATTATCTGCGGATGGTCCCCGGACGAGAGAGATACGAGAGATATCTCGTCATAACCCGTATTTTTATAGATATTCTCGGCCAGCGAGAGTATCTTTTCCGGGGAACGGAAACGGTTAGGCCCGTAGATCGCGCACGCCTGGCAGAAATTGCACGCCCTCCTGCAGCCGCGCATTATCTCTATCTGTATCCTGTCATGGACGATATCTATGAAAGGGACTACCGGCTTTTCAGGGAAAGGCGCGGAATCGAGATCAGCGACGATCCTTTTCTTTACCTTCCCCGGGATTGACGGGACATAAACGCCCTCGATCGCGGCAAGCCTCTCCAATAACCGTCGCCGGTCCAGCCCGGTTTTTTTATTTTCTATCACGGCGTCGACCACCTCCGGAAGGGCCTCTTCAGCTTCGCCTATTATGAAACAATCGAAGAAATCCGCAAGCGGTTCGGGATTGAACGCGCACGGCCCGCCGCCCACTACGAGAGGAGCGGAGTTGTCGCGGTCTTTCGAAAAAATCGGTACTCCGGAGAGGTCGAGCATGTTGAGTATATTCGTATAACTCAGCTCGTACTGGAGGGAGAAGCCGACTATGTCGAATTTGCCGAGAGGGCGTTTCGTCTCGAGCGAGAAGAGCGGTATTCCCTTCTCTCTCATGACCTTTTCCATATCGTGCCAGGGAGCGAATGAGCGTTCGCACGCGACATCGCCCCTGTCATTAAGGATGGAGTAGAGGATCTTCAACCCCAGATGGCTCATCCCGACCTCGTAGAGGTCCGGAAAGCATAAGGCGACCCTGCAATCTATCCCTTTATCCCCTTTTACAACGCTGTTCCATTCGCCGCCCGTGTACCGGGCGGGTTTTCTCACGCCGAGGAGCATCTCGCCGGTCAGCATCAGAACACCTTGCGTTTGTTTTTTATATTCTCAAGGATGCCGACGCAGGCGAGGGACATCATGAGGAAGGAACCGCCGTATGATACGAAAGGAAGCGGCAGGCCGACGACAGGCATTATGCCGCAGACCATGCCGATATTAACTATCACATGCACCGCGAACATCGTGGTGATCCCGTAGGCAAGGGCTTTCCCGTATGTGTCGCTTGTCGTTTCGGCTATCCTTATCCCCTTTCCGACGAACCTGTAAAAAAGGAACAAGAGCAGGGCGCCCCCGATAAACCCCCACTCCTCGCCCACTACCGAGAAGATGAAATCCGTGTGGCGTTCAGGCAGGAAATTCAGCTGGTTCTGCGTCCCGGAAAGCCACCCCTTTCCGAAGATCCCTCCCGAGCCTATCGCTATTTTGGACTGTATGATCGTGTATCCGGCGCCGAGAGGATCGAGATTCGGGTTCAGGAAGACCAAAAGCCGCGCCCTCTGGTAATCCTTCAGGATGAACCATAAAAACGGCGCGCACGCCAGGCCCGCGCCGATCACTAAAAGAAGGTATTTCAACCGCGCGCCGGCTATAAGCAGCATGGTGAGCAGGATCGGGACGAATATCAAAGCCGTGCCAAGGTCCGGCTCCTTGAATATGAGGAGCATCGGGACCACCGCCATGGCAAAAGGGACAATGAGAGCCTTCGGTCTTTCTATCCCTTCCTTTATGTCCCCGAGATACTTCGCCAGCGCGAATATAAAAGTAACCTTCGCGAATTCCGACGGCTGGAATGCGAATGAGCCGAAGTCTATCCACCGCCTCGCCCCGTAGCGGACATCGCCGATGCCGGGGACGAGGACCAGGATCAGGAATAGGACATTCAGGCCGAAGATATAATAACTGAAATCTATTATCCTCTGGTAACCTATCCTGAATATCGCCGCAGCGATGAGAAGGCCGATCAATGCGGAATTGACCTGCCTCATCGCGAGGTTCGCGTTCGAAGAGACGAGTTTCTGGTACGAGGCGCTGTAGATGACGAAGAGCCCCATGAGCAGGATGACTGCCGTTATGAGCACGAGCCCGTAATCAAATTCGCCTTTTAACTTATAGCCGTTCTTCATTTGAATACTTCCGTGTTATCCTTCGCGAAATCGAGTATCTTCTTTGCTATGTCGGCTGCGGTCACGCCTCCGTGGCCGCCGTGTTCGACCATCACCACAAAAGCTATCTTCGGATCGCCGGCGGGCGCAAAACCCAAAAACCACGCGTGCGGTTCGCCGTTAGTCGTCTGCGCGGTGCCTGTCTTCGCTGCTACCTTTATCCCTTCTATCCTGGCCCTCTGCCCGGTCCCTGTATTCGAGGCGACGGCGTTCACCATCGCGGACTTTATGGTCTCGATCGCGGCCTTTGAGACCGGTATCGTCTTCGGCTTCGGTGCCTGGACATCGGCATTGCCGATCTTCTTTATGATATGCGGCCTAGGCGCGCTGCCTTCGGTCGCGAACACGGAGACGACCTCGACCATCTGCAGCGGCGTCACCAGGAGGTCCCCCTGGCCTATGGCATAATTGATCGTCTCGCCCTCATACCAGTTCTGTCCCCTCTTCGCCTTTTTCCAGGCCGGGCTCGGCACAAGTCCGGAGCTCTCGCCTGCAATATCTATTCCCGTAGGTTTCCCGAGGCCGAACTTCTGGGAGTATTCGGAGATCACATTCGGCCCCAGCTTGTGCCCCAGATTATAGAAATAAACGTTGCATGAATGCGTTATCGCGTCGCGCAGGTCCTGCGGTCCGTGTCCCCCCTCTTTCCAACAGTCGAACTCGGCCCTGCCGAGGAAAAATTTCCCATTGCAGACAAAAGTCGAGTGTTCGGTTATCGTTTTCGTCTCGAGTCCGGCATCAGACATTATTATCTTAAAGATAGAACCCGCGGGATACTGGCCGTTTATCGCCCGGTTGAGCATCGGGTGCGAGCCCGATTTCATATAGCCCGCCGCCTGTTCGCCCTTGCCGCGCTCGACGAATATATTCGAGTCGAATGACGGCGAGGACGCCATAGCAAGTATCTCGCCGTTGCGCGGGTCCATTATGACGACCGACCCTTTGACCCCCTCGAGACAGTCTGCGGCATAAGCCTGCAGTTTAACGTCGACGGTCAGGGTGATATCCGTGCCCTTCTTCTGGTTCTTGCTTCCGAGGATCTTCACGAGCCTGCCGGTAGCGTCCACCTCCAGCTGCGTGCCTCCGTCCTCGCCTTTCAGGTATTTGTCATAGGCCCGCTCGATGCCGTCACGGCCGACAAGGTCGCTGATCGAATACCCGTAATCGCCGAGTCTCTCAAGCTCTTCCTTGTTTATGAGGCTTAAGTAACCGATCAGGTGCGACGTCCTTTCCCCGTAGATATACCACCGGAGGGTCCTCGGCAGGACCAGAACGCCGGGAAGCTCCTGTTTCTTCTCCTCGAGGCGGAAAGCGAGGTCCTTATCGACGTCGCCGGCGATGGTTATCGGCGCGAACGGCGCGGTATAATCCTTTTTCACGATCGATTCGATGCGGGACCTCGAAATGCCCAGGGCCCGGGAGAGACGGCCGTATGTCGTATCGACATTCTCCACCTCCTGAGGAATGATGACCACGTCGAAAGAAAGGCGGTTATCGACTATGGCGAGGCCGTTCCTGTCATAGATAGTGCCGCGCAGGCCGGGCATCGGTATCAGCCTTATGTGGTTCTTCCTTGAGAGGTCGTGGTAGAGCGGCCACCTCAATATCTGGAGATAGGCCAACCCCGCCAGTATGACCAGGAATAAGACATCTACTATTATCGAATAGATCCTGCCGCGCATATTTTTATGACCTATTGAGGCCGCCTGCCCTCAAATACCTTTTTCTTGAAGACTATCTCTTTATAGTCCGTCTCTATCGACGGCATGAAGAACTCGAGGGCCCTGAAGACCGGGGGCGCCAATAACGAAGTGTATATCGCAACGGGTATGGTAATGAAGATGACAGCCTTATAGTAAGGAAAACCGGCCGAAGAGATAAGCAGGCCGTAAATAAGTGTCGAAAAGACGACCGCGATAGCGGCGATTATCATCTGCGCCGACGCCAGATGCCTGTAAAGCGCTTCTTTATATAAACCTGCAGCGTAGCCTATCGCGCCGTAAAGTACAAGTATCAGCGGATGCGCCCCGGAGAAGACCATCTCCAGGAGGCCGCCGGCGAAGCCGCAGACCGCGCCCTTCTCTTTATCGGAATTAAGCGAAAAAAATAACACGCCTATAAGGACAAGTTCCGGGCTTGCGCCGAGGAGTTTTATGTAATTGCGGCTTCCCGCCTCAAGGACCGAAATAATGACGAGTGTTATGATGATCCGCGGCCAACTCATTCTACCGTTAATACCTCCTCAACCGCCATCGGGTTTATAGCCGGCTCTATGACCGCGAACTGGTACATCATGTTGAATTCCATTTTTACGTCTATGACTTTCCCCACAAGGAAACCCTGCGGGTATACGCCGCTAGTGCCTGAAATCACCACCGTGTCGCCGGCTTTTATGTCCGCATCCTTCGGGATGAACTTCATTATGCACCTGCCGTGCGCGATGCCGTACATCAGGCCGCCCGCCCTTCCCCTTTGTGATACGACCGCGACCCTTATCTCAGGATCGCTGACCAGGGATACGCGGGAACTCACCCTGCCGACGGCCGTGACCTTCCCTATCACGACACCGTCGGCCAGCGCGGCCATATCTTCCTTAATACCGTCTTTTATGCCCTTGTTTATTATCAGGCTCTCGGCCCAGTTCGAGATGTCAAGTCCCGTCACTTTGGCGGCCACGGAGCGCCTGCCGATCTTATCCTTCATCGAGAGCAGGCCCTTGAGCCTCCTGTTCTCGGAGACGGCCTCATCGAGCGCGGCCGCGCGCGAACCCAGCGCCGCGACATCGCGCTTTAACCTTTTATTTTCATTGGCTATGCTTTTGAAATGCAGGAGCTCGAACCCGGTCCCGAATACGGCGGAGGCTATCTGAGCGGGAACCTGCAGGATGGAATGGAGGCCTAGGGTCGTTCTGTTCGTGAGGGACTCAAACGCGATCAGCAGGATAATGACAAAGGATACTGCGGCTACGACAGTTAAAGGTTTGTTCTGAAATTTTTTCACATCGTTTACTGTGATTCAGGGGACTTAGAAGCGGTAGTAACCGTAACTTTTTTGAGATACTTTATTTCGCTTAATACCATCCCTGTCCCGAGGGCGACCGCGGTTATCGGATCCTCCGCTATATGCACGGGAAGGCCGGTCTGTTCCGAAAGGAGTTTGTCCAGCCCCCTCAGCAATCCGCCGCCTCCTGCCAGGACCATCCCGCGCTCTATCAGGTCTGCGGAAAGCTCCGGCGGTGTGCGCTCGAGGGTAATCCTGACCGCCTCCACTATGGCAGCTATTGGCTCAGCAAGAGCCTCTCTTACCTCCTCAGAAGATATTGTGACTGTCTTTGGAAGACCTGCCACCAGATCGCGGCCGCGGACTTCCATCGTCATCTCTTCCTCGAGCGGGTAAGCCGAGCCTATCTTTATCTTTATCTCCTCGGCGGTGCGTTCGCCGATCATGAGGTTATAAGTCTTTTTCAGGTGCTGAATTATCGCGTCGTCCATCTCGTCGCCGCCTATGCGGATCGATTTCGAGTATACGACGTCCGAGAGAGAGACTACCGCCATCTCCGTCGTGCCGCCGCCGATGTCGATTATCATGTTGCCGGCGGGTTCCTGTATCGGCAGGCCTACGCCTATCGCGGCGGCTATCGGCTCCTCGACGAGGTATACCTCTCGGGCGCCTGCCCTTTCCGCAGAATCCTTGACCGCGCGCTTCTCGACTTCGGTAATGCCGGAAGGTATGGCGATGACCATGCGCGGCCTGACCAAAACTCGCCTGTTGTGGACCTTATTAATAAAATAACGGAGCATCGCCTCCGTTATTTCGAAATCAGCGATAACTCCGTCTTTCATCGGCCTTATAGCCACTATCGAACCGGGGGTACGGCCTAACATCCGCTTCGCCTCTTCGCCGACCGCCAGGACGTGGTTAGTCCCCTTCTGTATGGCGACGACCGAAGGTTCGCAAAGCACTATCCCTTGGCCTTTTACGTAAACGAGCGTGCTCGCGGTGCCAAGGTCGATGCCCATGTCGTTACTGAACATGCCGGAGATGTTGTTAAATCCCCTTTTTAAGACATCGAAAACGTTCACCCAACACCTCTTTCTTTGTTTATGGGAAAATGGTGTTAATTTTGACCCACCCTCCCAGTATCATAAGAGGATACCAAACCACCCTTTAAATGTCAATAATTAAAGCACTCCTCCCGCGGCTTGTGTCGCGCCTTCCTGCATATATATGCAGGCCCTTCGACCTTGTGTTCTTGCAGGGACGTTCGCCTTGAAATTTAAGTCTCGCTCGGCCTTTCTTTATTACTCGCCTTGATCGGGTATCTACTGCGTCATAAACCGGCTCTTCGCGATACGTTAAATTTCAAGGCTTAAAAGACACAAAGGTCTACGGGCCATATATTGAGTTCTAAATACAAGCCGCGGCAGCAAATTCACTGATTAGAGAACGAGGGCTTTTGCCCCTCATCGCATTGGAAAGACTCGAGCGGGCACGGATCGCCCGTATATAATACCCTGCGAGAGCGAGAGGATTTCAAGCGCAGCGGGCCTCGCAGGGGCCCGCAAGCGCGCGATGAGGGGAAAAGACCCGCGTTCTAGACCCTTGTGAATTTGCGGCCGGGGAATTATATTAAAAGTGAATCGAGGTCCTTTAAGAAGTTGGGATATGACTTGGCGATGCAGGCGGTGTCGTCGATGGTGGTATCGCCCTTTGCCGCGAGGCCGGCGACTGCCATCGACATCGCGGTCCTGTGGTCGCCGAAACTCATCGCGGTGATGCCTTTGAGCGCGCCTGTCCCCTCGATGACGATATCGTCGCCCTTCAGGCTGAACTTCGCTCCCATGTTTTTCAAGTTCGCGGCCATGGAACTTATCCTGTCGGTCTCCTTGACCTTGAGCTCCTGCGCGCCTTTTATTATTGTCGTGCCCTTGGCATAAGCGGCCGCGACCATGACGACAGGCAATTCATCTATCGAGCGCGGGACGAGGTCCCCCTCTATCGTCGCGCCGCGCAGATCAGCGCTCTCTATGAATATATCGCCGACCGGTTCGGACGCTGTCTCTCTCGCGTTTTCTATCGCTATCTTCCCGCCCATCTTATTGAGGATATCTATTATTCCGGTCCTGGTGGGATTGACGCCTACTGACTTAAGGGTCACGGCCGAGTCCTTTACTATCGTCGCGGCGACCAGGAAGAACGCGGCGCCGGATATGTCTCCGGGGACGTCTATTTCCCGCGCCCGCAGGTCCGCCTTGCCCTCGACCGAGACTTTAAGGCCCTCGACAGAGACGCGCGCGCCGAACGCCTTAAGCATGCGCTCCGTATGGTCGCGCGATCTCGAAGGCTCGGTGACCGATGTCTTCCCTCCGGCGTAAAGCCCGGCAAGGAGGATAGCGGATTTTACCTGCGCGCTCGCGACCGGAGAGACATAATCTATGGGATTTAACTTGCCGCCGCGGACGGTTATCGGCGCGTAATCGGCCTTGTTCCTGCCTTCGAATTTCGCGCCCATCACCGAAAGCGGTTCGGTGACCCGGCGCATCGGCCTAGCGGCCAATCCTTTATCCGCTGTCAATGTCGCCGCAAAAGGCTGGCCGGCCAGTATACCAAGGAGGAGCCGCATCGATGTTCCGGAATTGCGCATAAAAAGCGGGCCTGCCGGTTCTTTTAGGCCGTTAAGGCCGCGCCCAATTATGGTTATTTCGTCATGATCTTCTTTGATGTTGATGTCGATGCCGAGGGCGCGGAACGCCTCTATCGTGGTAAGGGTATCGTCCGAATGGAGGATATTTTTTATGACGCTCGTGCCGTTCGCGAGCGAGGCGAGCATTACGGCCCTGTGGGAGATGGATTTATCGCCTGGTAAAGTCAGGGAACCGCGTAATCTTTTGGCGGGTCTTATAGTGGCAGAGCTCAAGTTACATAGCTTTCGCTATGTCGCCCTCTTTTATCTCACCGCTGTCAGGCAGTATGTTGGCGGCCGACATCGTCTCGTAGACCTTCTCGACTGTGGCCTTGGCGACAAGCTTATTGTTCCTGTAGACACCAAATGTCACGCCCGGGGTGATGCCTTTATTGTTGCCCGCGGCGACGACTATAAAATTGAATTCCTTATTTACGACGAGGACTTTGCCTTCGGCGTCAACGCCGGGCTTGACCACTATCCTTTCAAGATCCACTTCCTTTTTCGCCTGGAGGTCCTCTACCTGTTTTAAGAGGCCCTGGTTGGTGGCCTGCAGATCACCCAGTTTCTTCTGGACCGCGACGTATTCCTTCTGGAGTTTATCGAACTGTTCCTGGACTGCGGCGCGGGAAGACTTCTCGCTCTCCCAGTTCGTCTTTACCTCCTCTATCTCTTTATCTTTATCGCTCAACTTGGCGAGGGCTTCCTCCTTGTCTTTCTTTTCTTCCGCGATCTGGGCGGCCAGCTTCTCGGCCTTATCCTGCAATGAGGTGACCTTGCCTTTCAGGTCGGCAAGTTGCGACTCGAGATCGGTCTTAAGTTTCTTCTGGTCGTCGAGCTGCTTCTGAAGGTCCTCCTTGTTTGCCAGCAGATCCTTATAGGAATTCTCTGTTGCGACGCGGTTCTTCTTCTCGGTCTGGAGTCCGCTGAAGGTAACTAAAGAAAATACCAAAAAGACTACGCATAGGATAGCTAATAGTATGACGATAAGCCGGAACGATTTCATTTGTTCCTCCTTTTTGGGGTTCTACTGCAATTTATTATATATAATAAGGTTTTAAAACGCAAGAAAAAAATCGGGCCCCATCATTTTCCTCATATCGTCCGGAAGGTCTGCCTTGAACTCCATCTCCCTGCCGTCCTTGGGGTGGCGCAGCCTGAGATAATATGAATGGAGCGCCTGCCTGGGGAAATTCCCTTTAGAGCCGTATTTCTCATCGCCCAGGACGGGATGGCCGATATACGCCATATGTACGCGTATCTGGTGCGTCCTGCCTGTCTTCAGGTCCAGCTTGACGAGGGTGAAATCGTCGAACCTCTTTATTACCTTATATTCCGTGACGGCTTTCCGTTCCGAATCGTACCTGACCGCCATCTTCTGCCGGTTGCTCGGGTGCCTGCCGATCGGCAGGTCCACGACGCCGTTGTCCAACTCGATGACGCCCTTGGCCAGGGCCAGGTAATTCTTCTTTACGGCGCGGTCCTTGAACTGCCTCGCGAGTTCTGCGTGGCTGGCGTTATTTTTCGCCGCGACCATCACGCCGGATGTGTCCTTGTCGAGGCGATGGACTATTCCCGGCCTCCCCTCGTTCAAGTCGGAAAGTTTCCTGCAGTGGTTAAGCAGGGCGTTGACTATCGTTCCGGAACGCGTGCCCGGCGCGGGATGGACTGCGATGCCCGGCTGTTTGTTTATCACTATTATATCGTCGTCTTCGTATATTATCTTGAGGGCTATATCCTCGGCCTTCAGTTCCGGGGAGGCCGGCTCCTCGAATGAGACTTCTATCTTCTCTCCGGACTTGACCTTATGGTGCGGTTTGGCCGGTTTGCCGTTAACGAGGATGCACCCGGCGCCTATAAGTTTTTTCAAGTGGGAGCGCGAGACCGTCTTAGGCAATACTGAGACGAGGTACTGGTCGAGGCGCGTGGAGGCCGCCTCAGACCCTACTTCGAAGGTATAATTTTCCATAATATCACCGCCGCCGCGAAAATGGCTATCGATACGGCCTGAGAAAAGGTCAATCCCATTACGGTAAGCATATTATCTCCGCGAAGGAACTCGACCGAGAACCTGAAAGCCGAATAGAGCATAAGATACAAAAAAAGCGTCCTCCCGTTCGACGGGACGCGCCTCCTTAAGATAAGATAGACGATGAACATAGCAACTGACTCGAAGAGCTGAGTCGGAAGGACCGCGCCCTGTTCCGGGTTGAAGACCACGCCGATAGGCAGCGCCGTAGCCTTGCCGTAGCAGCAGCCGTTCAGGAAACATCCTATGCGGCCGATCGCCTGGCCCAGGGCGATATACGGGATTACAAGGTCTGCCGTCTTCAGTAAATGCATCTTATGCATTCGCAGGAAGACCGCACCGCTTATGACCGCCAGGATGAAGCCGCCGTACCAGGCGAGACCGCCTTCCCAGATTTTGAATATATCCAGGGGCCTTGACCTGAAATAATCGAGGTCCAAAAGGACGAACATAAGCCTGCCGCCGATGACGCCGGATACGATAAGGGTGATCATGAGGTCGAGGACCTTTTCGCCGCCCATGCCGAGCGAGGCGGCGCGCCTTTTGGCGAGAAATGAGCAGACGAGGAAAGCCAGCGCGAGCATCGCGCCGTAGGAATATACGGGATAGGAACCTATCTTAAACAGTACGGGATGCATCCTTGCCTCTCAAAATTATCACGAAGAGCAATACAGCCCCTATCGTTATACAGGAGTCCGCGACGTTGAAGACCGGCCAGAAGTGCAGGTCTATGAAATCTATCACGTAACCGCCGGGATGCAACCTGTCGATGAGGTTTCCCGCAGCGCCTCCGAGTATGAGCGAGAACGGCAGGTATAGGGCGGGTTTCTTCTTTGCCAGATAGAAAATGGTAAACGCTATCGCTATGACGGAAATGACGACTAAAACGACGGTCTGGTACCTGAAGAGCCCGAAAGCGGCGCCGGTATTCTTGACAAGGGTGAAACTTACGATCGTGCCGATCGCGGGGAGTGAACCAACGGAGGTCAATTTCGCTACCGCTATCGCCTTGGTAACCTGGTCTATAATGACGACCGAGGCGGCGATAATAAAAGGCGCCAGTCCTTTCCTCAGAAAGGAGTGCATTAGATTATCTTCTTCTGCGGATCCTCTTTAGCCTGGCACTCGAGGCATAGGGCAGCCCATGGCATGGCAGTAAGGCGCTGCTTGGGTATCTGCTTCTCGCATTCTGTGCATATACCGAAGGTCTTATCCTCGATGCGCTTGAGCGCCTCTTCTATAGCGTAGAGTATCTTTTGCTGGACGTTTGTCGCGATGCCGAGGGAAAACTCCCTGTCGAAACTGTCGGTAGCGACATCGGCCATGTGGAAAGTGTATGCCGACAGGTCTCCCGAGGCGTCCCTCTGCGACGTATTCAAGGAATCCTTCTGGACGCCGCGGACCTCTTTCAACATCTCCTCTTTCTTCTTCAGGAGCATCTTCTTATATTTTTCGAGTTCTTCCTTGTCAAGCTTCATCATGTTATTCTCCTTTTAATACTTTTGAGCAGCGCCCGCAAAGCTCCGGATGTTCCGGGTCGGTTCCGACCTCTTTTTTATACGTCCAGCAGCGGCCGCATTTGCCTCCGGCGGCCTTATCCACGTAAATGCCCAGCCCTTCGGCCTCGAGCAATCCCTCTTTTCCTGCCGGCATACTGCCTGCTTCCTCGAGCCTGAAATCCGAGACCAGGAATACTCCCGCGAGCTCTCTTGCGAAATCATGCAGGAACCTGTATTTACCGGTATCCTTTATATACAGCGTGACCGAAGCTTCCATCGAATCGCCTATTACGCCCTTGGCCCTCTTCTCCTCTATCGCCTTCATTATATAAGGACGAAGGACGAATATCTTCTCCCATCTCTCCTCGAGGGACTTGTCGATATACCCCTCGCGGGCCTCGGGCCAAAGCGAAGCGTGGACGCTTGATTCCGGGTCATCCCGCCTGGCCTTCTGCCATATCTCATCGGCTGTAAACGGCGCCATCGGCGCGAGCGTTTTCGCCAGGGCCATCACTATCTCATAGATCACGGTCTGGCACGATCTCCGCTCTCTCGAGTTCGGCGCATAAGTATACAACCTGTCCTTTGAAACGTCAAGATAAAAACTGGAAAGCTCAACGGTGCAAAAGCTGTACAGGGCGCGGAAGACCTTGTGGAACTCGAAGGCGTCATAATAACCTTCTATCTCATGGACCAGCGAGAAGGCCTTCGAGACCGCCCATTTATCTATCTCAAGGAGGTCTTTATGCGCGAGCCTGTCTTTGCCCGGGTCGAAATCGAAAAGATTCCCCAGTATAAAGCGAGCCGTGTTCCTGATCTTGCGGTACGCCTCGGAAGTGCGCTCGATTATCTCTTTTGATATCCTTATATCCTCGTAGTAATCGCACGACGCGACCCACATCCTCAGGACGTCGGCGCCGTGCGTCTTTATCACGTCCTGCGGCGAAATGACGTTACCCAGGGATTTTGACATCTTCCTTCCCTCGCCGTCAACGACGAAACCGTGCGTCAGGACGCTCTTGAACGGCGCCTTATGCTCTATCGGCATAGAGGTAAGTACCGCGGCCTGGAACCACCCGCGGTGCTGGTCGCTGCCCTCCAGGTAAAGGTCTGCCGGGAAGGCGAGCTCTTTCCTTTTCCTCAATACGGATTGGTGGCTGACGCCGGAATCGAACCAGACGTCGAGTATATCCTCTTCTTTCCTGAATTTTTTTCCTTTGCACCCCGGGCAGGCGAACCCCGCGGGCAACAGCTCTTCCGCGGGCCTGCTGAACCATACGTTCGAACCTTCTTTTTCCATCAGGTCCGCGATATGGTTTATCAGGCCGGGATCAAGCACCGGTTTCTTGCACGACTCGCAGTAGAATGCCGGTATCGGCACGCCCCAGTACCTCTGGCGCGAGAGGCACCAATCGGGCCTGTTCTCTATCATAGCCGAGATCCTGTTCTCTCCGATAGACGGGACCCATTTCACGCGTTTTATCTCTTCGAGCGTCTGTTTCCTTAGCGCATTATGGTCAACATTTATGAACCACTGGACCGTCGCCCTGAATATGACCGGCTCCTTACACCTCCAGCAATGCGGATAAGAATGCGCGATCGTCCCGGAATACAGGAGGTTGCCGTCCTTCATCAACCTCTCCAATATTGCGCCGTTCGCCTTGAAGACATGCATCCCGGTGAATTCCCCGGCAGTCTTATCGAATAATCCCCTCTCGTCGACCGGCATTATCGTCGGCAGGCCGTATTTCTGTCCCGTAAGGTAATCTTCCATGCCGTGGCCCGGCGCGGTGTGGACGCATCCGGCACCTTCTTCGTTCGAAACGTAATCCGCGAGGACGACCTTCCCTTCCCTTTCGATGAACGGATGTTTATAGAGGAGGCCTTCGAGGTCCTTGCCTTTTATGGTCGAGATGACTTTATAATCTTTAAAACCTGCCTTGGCCGCGACGGACTCGAGAAGGTCCTTCGCTAGTATATAGTGCTCTCCGCCGGCCTCGACCGTCACGTAGTCAAGGGCGGGATGGACCGCGACCGCGACATTCGCGACCAGGGTCCAAGGAGTCGTCGTCCAGATCACCAGGAAATGTTTTCCGTCCGGGAATCTCCTGTCTGTGACCTTGAACTTCACGAATATTGACGGCGAGGTATGGTCCGCGTATTCCACCTCTGCCTCCGCGAGCGCCGTCTCGCAGCGCAGGCACCAGTTGACAGGTTTTACTCCCTTATAGACGTAACCGCCTTCGACAAGTTTCCCGAACGAGCGTATGATGCCGACGACATACTCGGGCTTGAGCGTGAGGTACGGGTCGTCCCATTCGCCGAATATCCCGAGGCGCTTGAACTGCTCTTTCTGCGTCCCGACAAACCTGAGCGCGTAATCCGCGGCCTTATTACGGAATTCAAGCTGGCCGATCTGCCCCTTCGATATCTTGAGCTCTTTGAATAAGACGTGCTCGACCGGGAGGCCGTGGCAGTCCCATCCCGGGACATAGGGCGAATCGAAGCCGCGCATCGTCTTGTATTTGACGACTATGTCCTTGAGCGTCTTGTTCAGGGCATGGCCGATATGGATGTCGCCGTTGGCATACGGCGGCCCGTCATGCAGTATATATTTGGGCTTGCCCGAGAATTTTTTCCGGATATGGCCGTATATATCCTTCTCCTCCCAGAACTTGAGCATCTCCGGCTCCCTCTTCGGGAGGTCGGCCTTCATCGGGAAATCCGTCTTGGGCAGGTTCAGCGTATCTTTATAGTTCATCCCATCCTCTATATTTTCTCCGCGCCTCATTAGGGCGTGGGATTCATATTCTCTCTATCAGGGTATATATCAATTTCGTGAGTTTCGGCTCGGCTTCGTTGGCCGCCTTTATTATCTCATCTATGTTGCAGGGCTTGAGCGTCTCGGGAAGGCAAACGTCGGTTATGACGCTTATGCCGAATATCCGGAGGCCCGCGTGCCTGGCTACGATGACTTCCGGCACGGTCGACATCCCTACCGCGTCGGCCCCGATCATCTGGAAGAACTTATACTCCGCGCGCGTCTCGAGGTTCGGTCCGGTGACGCCTACATATACGCCTTTATGCATCCTGATCTTCTCATCCTTCGCGATCTCTTCGGCCAAGGCGATAAGCTTCGGGTCGTACAGGTCGCAGAAATCCGGGAACCTGGGGCCCAGCGATTCATCATTCGGCCCTATCAGGGGATTGACCCCTGTAAAATTTATATGGTCGGCTATCGCCATGAGGTCTCCGGCTTTGTAACCCGGGTTCATACCGCCCGCGGCATTAGAGACGACTAGTATCTTCGCGCCGAGCGCCTTTACCACCCTGACCGGATAAGTGACCTGGTCCAGCGGGTATCCCTCGTAATGGTGGAACCTGCCTTCCATCGCGACGACATTCTTGTCGCCTATCTTGCCGAAGACAAGCTCCCCTTTGTGCCCCTTGACCGTCGATACAGGGAAGTTCGGTATCTTCCAGTATTCTATGCCCTTCTTCTCTTTTATCCTCCCGGTGAGGTTGCCCAGGCCGGTACCCAGGATTATCGCGACATCGATCTTGGGGACTTCTTTCAGTTCATCTTTTATGAAGTTGAACGTATCGTCGATCTTCTTTTTCAGTTCGTGCATTTGTCTCTCCTTATTTCCGGGATGCGGCTATTACCTTAACCTCATCGCCAGCTCCAGAAGTGTCGGCACCAGAAAATATTTATTTACGGAATAGAGGACTATCGTCGCTATCCACGGCGAGATATCCATGGGCCCCAACGGGGGGATGAACCTCCTTATAGGCGCCAGTATCGGGTCGGTGGACCTGTTCAGGAACTGCACAAGCGGGTTGAACGGGTCGGGATTGACCCAGCTTATGACCGCCCGGAAAAATATCAGGATACATAATATATTTAGCAGGATCTCAAGCATTCGCGCGGCCCAGAATATCAGATTGCTCAATACGAACATCCCTTATTCCCCCGATAATTCTTTTGAACGGCGCGCCGCGGCGGTCACGGCTTTCCCGACTATCCTCTTCATCCCGGCCCGGTCGAATACTTTTATCGCCTGTTCGGTAGTGCCGCCCTTTGACGTCACGCTCCGGCGCAGGGCCTGCGGCTCATGCCCCGATTCTATAAGCAGCCGCGCCGCGCCGAGGGCGGTCTTCGATACGAGTCTTTTTGCCGTAGCCCTGTCCATCCCGAGGCTGACAGCCGATTCTATGAGCGCCTCTTTGAGGTAAAAGAAATAGGCCGGGCCGCTTCCCGATACCGCGGTGACAAGGTCAAAATATCTCTCGTTTAAATTTATCGTCTCCCCAACGCTCGAAAATATCCCGTTCGCGGCCTTCAGGTCTCCGGCAGTCGCGTATCTGCCTCTGCAAACAGCCGTGATGCCCTCGCCTACAAGCGCCGGCGTATTCGGCATCACCCTTATGACGCGGGGCCTTCGTATGCGCGCAAGGGCCTTCTCTATCCTGCGGGTATTTATCCCAGCCGCGATCGAGATATATAACCGGCCCTTGCCGTAAGAAGATACCTCTTCTAGCACCTCTCCGATATTTTGCGGCTTGACCGCGAAGATTACGATATCGCTGTGCGCTACGGCCTCAAGTATCGATCCGGTTGCCAATATTCCATATTTCTTAACGGCAACCACACGCTTGGCCCGGTCGTTATCAAAACCTGTAACGCCCGTCCTTTTGACGGCGCCGGATGTGAGGAGGCCGTTTATTATCGCCCCGCCCATATTCCCAAGGCCGATGACGCCTATTCTTTTATCCGCCAAATATCGCATGCCCTATCCTTATTATATTCGCGCCTTCCTCTATCGCTACCTCGAAATCCTGGGTCATGCCCATCGAGAGATACCTCATGTCCACATTTCTGATCCTTTTCGTCAAGATAAGCAGGGACAATTTCTTCAACCTCTCAAAATACGGCCTCGAATCCTCCGGGTTCTCAGTGAACGGCGCCATCGTCATCAGGCCCATGACCTTTATATGGGGTAATACGGCTATCTTTTCTATAAGGGGAAGCGCCTGCTCCGGCAATACCCCGTATTTTGTCGCCTCCTCCGAAGTCTTGACCTCTATCAATACCTTCTTCGGGTCCAGGAGCCCGGCCGACCGTTTCGATATCTCCTCGGCCAATTTCAGGGAATCCACCGAGTGGATGAGATCGAACATCCTCACCGCCTCTTTGACCTTATTTGTCTGCAGGTGGCCGATAAGGTGCCACTTTGCCCTGTATTCGATCGCCTTAAATTTTATCTCCGCGGCCTGTACATAGTTTTCGCCTATATCCGTAACGCCCGCGGCAAGGGCCTCTTCTATCCGCGGGACGTCTACGGTCTTGGTCACGCAGACGAGCGTGATATCCCGGTCGTTCTTTCCTATCTTCCCGGCCGCGAGGCGGATACGCTCCTTTACGCCCCGTATATTTTCAGGGATCATCTTTTAGAAATACTCGCTGAATATCCGGTTTACCCTGTCGACGAGCTTACCTAAAGGCGTGTTCCCGAAGATATTCCTCCTGGCCTTCTTCTTCGCGCCTTCCCTGGCCCAGTATTTTACCAGCCCGACCGAAACTATTTGCCCGGCGCCGGCCCTGGCCATATCCCCCCCGGCCACTCCTTTGACGAGCCCCATCTTCACGGGCATGCTGAGGGATAATTCCAGCATCTCAAGGAAACCTCCCAGGGCGGTCAGGTCGCCGGCGACCACGCAACCCATCGCGGCTTCCTTGGCGGCAAGCATATCTTTCAGTTTGCCTCCTATCTGTTTTATGAGCTCCTCGGCCTCCGGCCTTACCGCCTCGGCGAGGGCCTTCCTGGAGAGGGAACGGCTCGAACCGCCAAGTCTCAGGACTATCTTGTCCCCCTCCGGCGAAACGCTCCCCTGCGCGGCCGGTTCGGAGGCCGCGGGCTTATCAAGGGATATCTCGCGTTTCAACAGGTCTGCCGCGTACTCGCGGGGTATCTTGAAATTATCGGCGATGAGCCCGGTCATCCCGCCGCTGCCGGCCGGTATTATCTCGATGGATCTTATCTCTCCGCCGTTATACACGATCATATGCGTGGCGGAATAGGAGATGAAAATGAATATTACGCCCAATTCCTTCTCGAGTTCTTCAAGTATCGCGTGCCCGACCGCTATGCCCGAGAGGATTATATCCCTGATCTCAAAACCCGCCGTATTTATCGATCTCCTGACATTGTGGAGGTTGGTCACCAAGGCAGTCACGAATTCCATGTCCGCCTCAAGCCGCGTGCCGAACATCCCGGTCGGATCCTTGATCCCGTCCTGGCCGTCGAGGATAAAATCGCGCGTTATCGAATGGACTATCTCCCTGTCGAAGGGAAGCGCTATCGTCCTGGCGGCCTCGGTCACCCGCTCGACCTCGTGCCTGCTTATCTCGTTCTCTTTCTCGGCGACGGTCACACTCCCTTTGGTGTTATAGACGCGCAGGCTCGCGCCGTCGCAGTTAGTCACGAGGGACACGATCTTTGTCTTCGCCGAGGCCTCCGCCTTTTCGACGGCTGAGGCGACCGACAAAGCTACCTCGCTTATATCCGATATCGCGCCGTTATCCATCCCCCTCGACGGCACCGAGGCGGATCCCAACAGCGACAAGGTATCCTTCTCCTCGGTCGAACAGACCGAGCAGGTCACGAAATCCTCGCTTATATCCAGTCCGGCTAATACCTTCTTCATTTCTTTTCCGGTTTAAACGTCACCGCGGCATCGGTGAACCTGAGGTCTATCGAATCGATCTTCGACCTGTCCACCTTTGGATTGTTCAGTGCCGCGGCCAACGAATCTAGCTTCCTGTCGAGATCATTATTGCCGACCACTATCGTCATCCCGCCCATCACGAAAAAAGCCTTTTCCGGATATGTCATATCGACGGTCGTGACCGCCGATCTCGCGAACTCCTTCCTCGAATAGATGCGCCGGAGGATATCGAGGGCGGTGTTGAGCCTCCTCGACTTCACCCTCGTGCCCTCTTTGGGGTCCGCGAGCCGGGACTCAAGGCCGGTAATAAGGGGGAGCGAATCGAGGCTGCCTGTATCCGAGACGATGACGCAGTCGAAATCCACTGGCAGGACTTTCCCAAACCTTATCCTCGCCACCGCCTCCCTGTCCTTTATATTCGCGATGATGCGGTTGGGCAGGAACTTGGTTATCACCACTATCTGGAATTCGGGGTGCGCCGCTTTTATTTTGCCGGCGAGCGCCGCGGTATCCACCGTGAAAAAATTGACGGGATATTCGAGGTTAAAATATTCCTCTTGTATATATAAGTTCCCTTCGCTGCCCGGTTTTACTATCTCGACCTTTTTTACCTCAAAGCACGGTGCTGATGAGAGGAAATTATTAAACCACAGGACGGCCGCTGCCACGGCCAACACGAATATAACAATGACGGCCGCCGCAACCCTGTTGCGTTTCATGAAACCGCTGAACTGCTTTGAGGCTTCCGAACCTGATTTCCTTTTTCTCGCCATATTATTTATAAGCCGATTCGAGCATCTTCTCGCACAACAGTGGAAAATCCATCCCTCTCGTCTTCGCGGCCTTCGGCAGGAGGCTGAGCTGGGTCATTCCCGGTATCGTATTTACCTCGAGGACGACTATCTTCCCCCCGTCGTCAAGTATCATATCGACCCTGGAGAAAGACCTGCAGCCGAGGGCGTTATGCGCCCTGATGCCGGCGTCCTGCGCGAGCCTCGCCTCTCCTTCGGATATGGGCGCGGGACAGAGATAGTCGGTCATCCCGGCCGTATATTTGGCGACCTCATCGTAATAGCGCCTTTTTGGGACGACCTGTATTACGGGCAGCGGCTTGTCGTCGACTACCCCCACGGTAAGCTCCTTTCCGTGTATGAACTCCTCGAGGATCACCTGTTCGCCGAACTTGAACGCTTCCTTAATTGCGCCGTCCAGTCCCTCGACCTTGTCTATTATAGAAACCCCGACCGAGGAGCCTTGTGCCGAGGGTTTGACGACGACCGGCGCCGGGAATTTCAGTTTCGGCCTGGCCCCGTTCTCGATCACGTGGTATCCCGGGATGTTGAGCCCGGCTTTTTTGAATAACTTACGCGATGCGATCTTATCCATTCCAAGCCGGCTCGCTTTTACTTTCGAACCGGTATAGGGTATCCTTAGGTCCTCTAATATCGTCTGTATCTGTCCGTCCTCGCCGAATGTCCCGTGGAGGGCGATGAAGGCGACGTCGATACCCGCCGACCTCAGTTCGTCCCTCGTCGGGAGCCATATCTCCATAGGGATCGCGTTGTAGCCCTTGCTCAACAGGGCATCTGTTATGGCCCTTCCCGAGCGCAGGGAGACGTCCCTCTCGGCGGATGGCCCGCCCATCAGGACCCCTATCCTCGATCCCACCTTATCCATTAAAACTCTCCTATTAATTTAGTCTCTAATTTTAACATAATTTGATGTTCTTTAAAAACTATTTTTTGTATCTCATCTATTAATTTCCTGACGTCGGCCGCCGAGGCATTTCCCCTGTTTATGATGAAGTTCGCGTGCTTCTCCGAGACCGCAGCGCCTCCTACCGATTTTCCTCTCAAGCCGCACTTGTCTATAAGCTCCCAGGCCGGCGAACTTCCCGACGGGTTGAGAAAGATACTCCCCACGCTGGGATAGCCGAGCTCCTGCGTTTTTCTTTTTTTCTCCAGGTTTTTCTTCGTTTCGGCCTCTATCTTATCCTTGGCCTTCTTTTCCAGCCTGAGCCTCGCTGAAACCAGGACCAAACCGGCGAGGTTAGAAGAACGGTACGAGAATTTAAGGCTCTCTTTGCCCAATTTCACCTTCTCGAGGTCCTTGAGCGCGGTTATCTCCTCGACGAGATCCCCTATCGCCCTTGACGGCCACCCGGCGTTCATCGTGATGGCGCCGCCGAGCGTCCCGGGTATCCCGGCGAGGAACTCAAGGCCTCCCAGGTCCTTCTCCGCGGCCTTCGTTATCAGCTCGTGGGTCTTTATCCCGCAGCCCGCGATGGCCGTATCTCCGTCGAATTCTATCCCGCCAAAGGACGGCGCTCCTAAAAAGACGACAAACCCCCGTATGCCCTTGTCCCCGACCAGGAGTTTGCTGCCGCCGCCGATCATGAAATAATCCGCTTTATGCGAAACGGCGTAGCGCAGGATTACCAGCAGGTCGTCGACGTCCTCCGGACAGACAAAAATATCCGCCGGCCCGCCTATCTTGAATGTCGTATGGCGGTCCATCGGCTCGTCGAGCTTGACCGAGCCCCTTATGAAGCCTAAGGGTTCTTTTTTGATATCTTTCCCCTCTTTTTCAAAAGCTCCTGCGCCAGCTCCCCGGCTATCGAGGTAATATCCCCGGCGCCCATCATCAGGACCATATCACCGCGTTTTATATCCTTCAAGAGATATTCTTTTAATTCTTTCTTGGGCAGGTATATGACGTCCTTGTGGCCGTGCTTTTTCACTTCCTCGTAGATGCTTTTGCCGGAGACGCCATCGAGCTCGTCCTCCGACGCCGCGTAAATATCCGTAAGTATCAACCGGTCGGCCACATCGAAACAGTTCCCGAACCTGTCCTTCAGGTACTTTGTCCTGGAGAAGCGGTGCGGCTGGAAGACCGCTATAAGCCGCTTGGGTTTCCAGTTCTTAGCAGCCAATATGGTCGCCTTTATCTCGGCCGGATGGTGCGCGTAATCGTCTATCACCTTTATCCCGTTTCCGGAATACTTGACCTGAAACCTCCGCGCCGCGCCGGTAAAATCCTCGACCGCCTTCTTTATCGTCCCGAAATCAAGGCCCAGCTCCAGCGCCACGGCGAACGCGGCCATTGCGTTCGAGACGTTATGTATCCCCGGGATGTTTATTGCGGCCCGCCCCAGGTTCTTGCCGCGGTAGATTATCTCGAACTCGGAATGCGAGTCGTGCATTTTTATCTTCCCGGGAAATATATCGCCGCCGGCCGAAAGGCCGAAGGTGACGACCTCCTTGGGATAGCCGCGGAGAGCCCGCTTCAAGTTATCGCAGTCGCCGCAGGCGAAGAGTTTCCCGCCCGGCTTGATCTTCTCGACGAATTTCAGGTACCAGGATATTATCTCCCCCATGTTCCTGTAATAATCGAGGTGCTCGGCGTCGATATTCGTGATGACCCCGTAGAACGGTTTCAGGTGGACGAACGAGCCGTCGCTCTCGTCCGCCTCCACCACAAAATGCCCGCCCTTGCCTACCCTGGCGTTGCCCTCCAGCGATTTCACCTCGCCGCCGAGGATCGCGGTCGGGTCGAGCCCCGCCCTGTACAGGATATGGGCGATGAGCGATGATGTCGTCGTCTTGCCGTGCGCGCCGGTAACCGCGATCCCTTTCCTGCCGTTCATTATCAGGGCGAGCATATCGGCGCGGTGGAGCGTCTTTATCTTTTTATTGCGCGCGGCCTTTAGCTCGGGGTTCTCCGGCGTGATCGATGACGAGAATACAACGATATCGGCGCCCTCTATGTTCTTCTCGTGATGGCCTTCGTGGAATTTGCCGCCGAGCGATTCTAGCTTCTCGACGATGCGCGAACGCCTGACGTCCGAGCCGGAGACCTTAAGGCCCCGCTTGAGCAGGACGAAGGCGATGGCGCTCATCCCGATGCCGCCGATGCCGACGAAATGAATGTGCTTCTTACCTTTTAGTTTCATGATCACCTTATAATATTGTTTTATCCCTTGAAATTTAAGTCTCGCTCGGCCTTATTTATTACTCGCTTCATCTAATATCTACTGCGTCATAAACCGGCTCTTCGCGAGACGTTAAATTTCAAGGTATGATACAATCAGTAAGACGCTTAGCCGCGTCGGGAACGGCAAATTTTTTCGCCGCGTCCGACATCGACTTTAACCTCTCCTTATCATCCTTCAACTCAAATATTTTTTCCTTCAGCATCTGCGGCGTGAGGCCGAGTTCCTCCATAATTATAGTCCCGCCAACCTTTGCGAGCGCGGCGGCATTATGGTACTGGTGCCCCCCGGCGAACCTGTAAGGGACCATTATCGATGGTTTGCCCAGGGCCGCGATCTCAAAGAGCGCCGTAGCCCCGGCGCGCGAGACGATGAGGTCTGCCATCGCATACGCGTATCCTATATCCCCGACAAAATCGTATACGCAGCCGTCCACGCCGCTCCCTTCGTATTTTTTCCGCACATCATCGATATTCTTCATGCCGGCGATATGAAGTATGTTTATCTGTTTCTTCTCCTCTTCGCTCAATATCCCGAGCATATCACCGACTATCATATTTATCCTCTGAGCGCCCTGGCTTCCTCCGAGGATAAGGACCGTGAATTTGTCCGGGCTGAACTTATAAAACCTCCGCGCATCCTCTCTTTTTGTCATCAGGAGTTTTTTGCGTATCGGGTTGCCGGTAAACACCGCTTTCCTCCCGAAGGACTTCTCCGTCTCCTTGAAACTCACCGCGACGCGCCTCGCCAGAAGCGCCAATATCCTGTTCGCCAGCCCGGCTTCGCAATTCTGCTCGTGCAGAAAAAGCGGTTTTCCCGTGAGCGCGGCGAATTTGCATATCGGGAATGAGGCGTATCCGCCGAAACCAACCACGATATCGGGCTTATAATCAAATAACAACTTGACGGACCTCAGGCAAGCCGAGGTGAACCGCGCGAGGAATTTCAGGAACTTTACCGGGTTCGCAGATAGTTTCGCCACGGGCATAAGCCTGTAGGGAATATCGAACGACCCGAAGAGCCTCATCTCAAGGGGATGGTCCGTCCCGACAAGCAGGACCTCGCCGGCGCCCCTCTCCTTTATCTCCTGGGCAAGGCTCAACCCGGGGAAGATATGCCCGCCTGTCCCTCCGCACGCGATAAGTATCTTCATCCCGTTTTTATAAACGTTATGGTCGGGATTCATTAATTATTCTTCCTTCTCGTAAGGGCTCTCGCTGTATTTGGCGACATTGAGCAGAAGCGCCACTCCGATCATATCGAATACGAGCGACGAGCCTCCGTAGCTTATGAAAGGCAGCGGCAGCCCCTTAGTCGGCATAGAGCCGGTCGCGACGGCGATATTGATGACCGCCTCGAGCCCAATGATCGAGACGACCCCCAGCGCGACCAGGTGCCCAAAGAGGTCCCTCGCCCTCAACGCTATCCTGAAACCCAGCCAGATGAAGAGCGCGAAGAGGATTATCACCGCGCCGGCGCCTATGAGGCCCAGTTCCTCCCCGATTATGGAAAATATGAAATCCGTATGCGCCCCCGGGAGATAGAGCAATTTCTGCCGCGACTGGCCGAGCCCGACCCCGAACGGGCCGCCGGACCCGAGCGCTATATAAGACTGGATTATCTGGAACCCGACGCCTTGCGGGTCCTTCCAGGGATCCAAAAAAGCAAATATCCTCCTCATCCTGTAGGCCTTATGGAATATGAGGGCGCCCAGTATAGGTATCGAGCCCAACAGCATCGGGACTAGGTGCCTCAATTTGATCCCGGCGACAAAGAGCATCATGAACGAGACGGCGCCTATAGCGACCGCGGTTCCCAGGTCAGGCTCTAGCAGGATCAGCCCGACGCTGAAGCCGAGTATTATCATCGGCGGCATGAAACCTTCCCTGAAACTCTTTATCTCTCCCTGTTTCCTCGAAAGGAAATCTGCGAGATAAAGTATCATCACGATCTTGCATACCTGCGACGGCTGGAAACTCAGGAATGAGAACCTGAACCAGCGCCTCGCGCCGGCTATCTCGCGGCTTATCCCCGGGATCAGGACCAGAATAAGCAGGACGAACGTGGCGATGAGGACCGGCTTCACATATTTCTTCAGGGAATTGTAATCCACCGACATCACCATCAGCGACGCGATGAGGCCGATAAAAAGATACAGGAGATGGCGTTTAAGGTAATAGGCGCTGTCCTTCAGGAATTCCTGGGCGTTTATCGCGCTCGCGCTATAGACCATAACGACGCCGATGGCAAGAAGCACGACCGTCACCATGAAAAGCTGCGTTCTGAGTTTTCTCACTCCGCCTTATCTCTCCTCTTTGAGCGCGCGGATTATCTCCTTGAACACACGACCCCGCTCCTCGAAATTCCTGAACATGTCGAAACTCGCGCACATCGGCGAAAGGAGTACGCAATCGCCTTCTTCCGCCTCGCCGAACGACTTCTTCACCGCGTCTTCCATCGTCTCCGCGAATATATACGGGGCCGCGCCCATAAGATGGTCCCTTATCTTCTCTTTCGCCTCGCCTATCAGGACAAGCTTCTTGACCTTCGCGCCCACGACCCGGCGCGCCTTCCGGAAATCGCTTCCCTTGTCGTGGCCTCCGGCGATAAGTATGACCGGTTTTACGCAGGACTCAAGCGCCATCATCGTCGCCAGGACCGTAGTCCCCTTGGAGTCGTTTATGAACTCCACGCCGCCGACCGTCTTAACGTGCTCGAACCTGTGCTCTAACCCCTTGAAACCCACCAGCGCTTCTTTTATCTTCTTCGGGCTTATCCCGAAGATCGAGGCGACACAGAGGCAGGCGAGGATGTTCTCGATATTATGCGTCCCCTTTATCTTAAGTTCCGATGCGCCGCATATTCTCTGCGCCTTCCCGCCGCGGCCGATAAAGACCGAGCCGTCCTCGAAGAAGGCCGCCGTCCTCTTATTCTTCCGCGAGAATAAGAGCGCCTTCGCCTTCGTCTTCTCCTTAAGCTTCCTTACCAGCGGGTCGTCGTAATTCAATACCGCCCAGTCCCCTTTCTCCTGGTTCCCGAATATGCGCGCCTTCGCGCTGATATAAGAGCGGAGGTCCGGATGCCTGTCGAAATGGTTCTGCGAAATATTCAACATTACGGCGACGTGCGGCCTGAACGTCTTTATGCTCCCGAGCTGGAACGAGCTGACCTCGAGGACGACGACAGAGTTCTTCTTGACCTTCGCTATCTCGCCGCAGAACGGGTTCCCGATGTTGCCGCAGACGACCGCGCGCTTGCCGCCCTTTTTTAATATCTCCCCTATCAGCGTCGTGGTAGTCGATTTCCCGTTCGTCCCGGTGACCGCGACTACAGCCGCCTTGCAGCAGAGATAGCCAAGCTCTACTTCGCCTATTACCGGGACTTTATACTCCGCCGCCCATTTCAATACCTGCGAGTCCTCAGGTACTCCCGGGCTTATCACGATAAGGTCTTTTCCTTCCACGAATTCAGGCGTATGCCGCCCGAGCTCGACTTTTATCCCTTTCCACTCGAGTAGGCCCTTCGCTTCCCTTAATTTCTGCGAGTCCCCGGAATCGGTGGCCCAGACTTTCGCGCCGAGCGACTTGAGCAGGAATGCCGCTGCCATCCCGCTTTTCGCGAGCCCTGCCACCGTTACTTTTTTCCCCCTGAATGTCTTCATCTAAGTTTTAATGTCGAGAGGCTAAAGAGCGCCAGTATTATACCTATTATCCAGAACCTTATGACCACTTTAGTCTCCGACCACCCCTTCATCTGGAAATGATGGTGTATCGGCGCCATGAGGAATATCCTCTTCTTGAGCAGTTTGAACGACGCGACCTGGAGGATGACCGAAAGCGCCTCAAATACGAATATCCCTCCCACGACAAGGAGGAGCAGTTCCTTCTTTGTGAACGTCGCCACGATGCCTATAGCCCCGCCGAGCGCCAGCGAGCCGGTATCCCCCATGAAGACCGTCGCCGGGAACGAATTGAACCAGAGAAAACCCAGTCCGGCCCCGAGTATCGCCGCGCAGAAGACGGTCAATTCGCCGGCGCCGGGAATGAACATGATATTAAGGTATTCGCTTATCTTGGCGTTGCCTGTGATATAGCTAAAAACGGTATAGGTGAGCGCGACTATCACGGTGCAGCCTACCGCGAGCCCGTCAAGCCCGTCGGTCAGGTTGACCGCGTTCGAGGCGCCGACTATGACCACCGTGGTAAACAATATATAGAATATGCCGAGGTTTACCGCCGCGTTCTTCAGGAACGGCACATCGAGGTTCTTGCTGATATGCGGGTCACAATATACGTAAAGCCCTATCAGGAAACCGAGCATTATCTGGCCTATGAACTTCGACCTCGCGGTAAGCCCCTTGGACTTCATCAGCCTTAATTTAAGGTAATCGTCGAGGAAACCGACGACGCAAAGCCAGATCATCGACACGAGCGACAGGAGGACGTACTTGTTCGTCAGGTCGCCCCAGAGCAGCGTCGAGAGGACCACGGCGGTGACTATCAGGAGCCCGCCCATTGTCGGCGTCCCGGCCTTGCTCTTATGCATCTCGTAAATTCCCTTGGCGTCGTCAGGAGTGCGGACTACCTGCCCTATCTTGAATTCGCGGAGCTTTTCGATGATGAACGGCCCCACTACCATGCAGATGAGGAATGAGGTGATAGCTGCGGCGGCGGCGCGGAAAGTGATGTACTTGAATACGTTGAAACCGAAGAACAGGTCTTTCAGCGGGTAGAGCAGGTGGTAAAACACTTTTTGATCTCCTCCATTTTCATGCCGCGCGAACCTTTGACCAGCACCAGATCCCCTTGTTTCAATATATTTTTCAAGGCCTTCGCGGCCTCTACCGAATTGGCAAAACGGAGGAGGGACATACCGCCGATGCCCTCCTCCTGTGCGCCCTCCAGGATATACCCGGAGAGCGTGCCCACACTCACTAAAAGGTTTATCTTGGACTTTGCCGCGAACCTGCCGGCCTCGCGATGGAGCTCCGGCCCGGCTTCGCCCAGCTCGAGCATGTCTCCGGCCACGAGCACCTTCCTCTTATACGGCTCCATATCCCGCAGCGTCACGATGGCGCTATTCAACGAAGCGGGGTTGGAATTATAACAGTCGAATATGAAATCTATACCCTCGCATTTCCCGTATTCCATCCTGAGCTTCGGCAGGGCGAAATCCTCAAGAGCCTTTACCGCGGACTTCGTCTCTATCCCGTATAACGAGGCCGCTGCGATCGCAGCGGACGCGTTCTGGACGTTATGCCTGCCGAGCATCCTGAGTTTTACGAGATACGTATCGTTGAGCGCGAAATTTATCCCGCAGCCGCTCTCCCGGACGTTCCCGGCCGTGAAATCGCAATCCTCGTTGAAACCGAAGGTCACGACCTCATCGCACATCTTCCTGGTGGTGATGACGAGCATTTCGTCATCACCATTGACCACAGCCGAGCCGGCCTCTCCGACCCTTTTTATAAGGTCGAGCTTCTCCTTCCTGACGTTATCTACCGAACCGAAGAATTCCAGATGCGACGGCCCCGCATTCAATATCATCCCGCAATTCGGCTGGATGATGTCGGCCAGGTATCCTATCTCCCCCGGGTGGTTCGTCCCCAGCTCTATCACCGCTATCTCATCCCTCTCGTTCAATTTCAGAAGCGTAAGGGGGACGCCGATGAAATTGTTCTCCGTCCCTTCGTTCTTCAGGACTTTGTATTTGGCGGACAGGATAAGCGCCAGCATATCCTTCGTGGTCGTCTTCCCGTTCGAGCCGGTCAGCGCGATCACCGGGATATCGAACCTGCTGCGGTGGAACTTCGCGATACCGCCCAACGCCTTGACGGTATCCTTTACGAGTATTACCGAGAAACCGGCTTCAGGGGAGGGCACATCGCGGCTTACCACCGCCCCGGCGGCTCCCTTCCTGGCGGCTTCACCTATGAAATCATGGCCGTCAAAGTTAGGCCCTTTTACCGCTATGAAGAGCGAACCCTTTTCTATCTTCCTCGTGTCGGTCGAGATATGCGAAAACACGCCCTTATGGCCGCTGTTCATCGATTGCCCGCCTGTCGCCTCTAAGATATCTTTTGTGTTATACAAATCTTTTTCGCGATCTCCCTGTCATCGAACGCCACGGTCGTATTCTTCAATACCTGGTAAGTCTCATGGCCTTTGCCGGCTATAAGGACGCAATCCCCTTCCCTTGCCGCGGAAAGCGCCTCCTCTATGGCTTTCGACCTGTCCGTTACCGCTTTGTAATTCTTCTTTGATATCCCGGCGGTTATCTCGGCAATTATCGCCTCCGGCTCTTCGCTGCGCGGGTTATCGGATGTCACGATGACGAGATCCGCCATCTCGCTCGCCACCTTACCCATCCGCGGGCGTTTCGTCCTGTCGCGGTCCCCGCCGCAGCCGAATACCACGATTATCTTCTTGCCGATAAGGGGTTTTAACGCGGAGAGGACATTGAATAACGCATCGTCCGTATGCGCGTAATCCACAAATATCTTGAAAGGCTGGCCGCAGTCGACCGGCTCGAGCCTGCCAGGGATGGTCGTGAGGTTCTCTAACCCACGCTTTACCTCGCCGGAGGAAAAACCGAGGCTCATGCCGCAGGCGGCAGCGGCGGTCATATTATAGACGTTGTGCAGGCCGATAAGTTTCGAATCCACCTTCAGGTCCCCTTTCGGCGAATTGACCGCGAACCTCGTCCCGTCCAGCGAAAGCTTTATATCGGAAGCGAGATAATCGGCGACGAGTTTCGTCCCGTATGTCACGACCTTCCCTTTTGAGACCTTGACCAGTTTTTTGCCCCACTCATCGTCTATGTTTATCACGGCATACGCGCAGTCCTTAAGCCCTTCAAAGAGGCGGGACTTCGCCCTGAAATATCCGTCGAACGTCTTATGGTAATCAAGGTGGTCTCCGGTAAGGTTAGTGAATATAGCCGCGGAGAAATCTATGCCGCCTACCCTGTTCTGGTCGAGGGCGTGCGACGAGACCTCCATCACGAGGTGATCGCTGCCGTTCCTTGCCATCTCGCCCATGAAACCGTAGAGTTCGACAGGCCCGGGCGTTGTGTTCGTCGCGGGTATGAGGCGCTTTCCTATCCTGTAACTTATAGTCCCTATGATGCCGGCCTTGTGGCCCGCGGCCGAAACGATGGAATCCATCAGATACGATATCGTCGTCTTGCCGTTTGTGCCGGTTATCCCGATGCAGGTCAGTTTCTCGATAGGCCTGCCGAAGAAATTATTGGCTATCTTCGGCGCCGCGGCCCTCGAATCCCTTACGAATATCCTCGCGACACCCTCGGGAAGCGCCGTATCTTTTTCCAGGACGACGGCAGAGGCGCCTTTGTCAGCGGCCTCATTCGCGAACTTATGGCCGTCGAAGTTCGTGCCGGAGACCGCGATAAAAAGGCAGTCTTTCCCTATAGTCTTGGAATCGCTGGAGACCCCTTTAATATCGATATCGAGGCCGCGCGGGAACTCAGACTGCACCTTATATTCCACATCTTTTAACAGGTCTTTTAGTTTCATCAATCCTCTACACTCTGGAGTTCAACCGGCCTCTTGACTTCGGTTATGTTCTGCGGCTTTATCTCCATATACCTTAAAGTGTCTTTCACGACCTTGCTGAAGACCGGCGCGGCGACCACGCCTCCGTAATACTGCGGATGCGGCTGGTCGAGCATCACAACGACCACGATCTTCGGGTCTTTTACCGGGGCGAACCCGACGAATGAGCCTATGAATTTCGAATGGGAATATGCGCCGTTCTCGATCTTCTGGGAGGTCCCGGTCTTTCCGGCGACATCATAACCCTCTACTTGCGCGAGCTTGCCGGTCCCGTCGGCTACGACGCCGCTTAATATATCCCTCATCGTCGCGGCCGTGCCCTCCGAGAGCGTCTCCCTTACGACGACCGTAGGAAATTCTTTTATTATCTCGCCGTGCTTGTCCTGTATCGCCTGGATCACGCGCGGCTTCACGAGCTTTCCGCCGTTGGCGATGACCGAGATGGCGCATCCCATCTGTAACGCGGAGACGCTTACCTCCTGGCCCATCGGAATAGCATAGATCGACGTACCGGACCATTTGGAAGGCGGGCGTATGAATCCCGGGACTTCGCCGGGCAGGTCGATACCGGTCATATCGCCGAACCCGAATTTCCTGACGTATGTATAAAGGTTATTCCCCCCGAGCTTTAAAGCTACCTTGACCGTCCCGATGTTGGATGACTTCTCGATGACCTCCCTGAAGGTGAGCCAACCGTGCCCGGTGTGGTCGTGCAGCACCTTTCCGCCGCCGTGGCTCCAGGCGCCGTTCTCGCAGAAGAACCTGTCCTTGAGGCCGACCTTCTTCTCCTCAAGCGCCGCCGATGCCGTGACTATCTTGAATATCGAACCGGGCTCATACATATCGGTGACGGCCCGGTTGCGCCTGCTCTCCGCGCTTGCGCGCTGGAAAGCGTTAAGGTCGTAGGTGGGTCTGCTCGACATCGCGAGGATGTCGCCGTTATTAGGGTCCATGACGATTATGCACGCGCCTATCGGGTGGAATTTCTTAACGGCCCAGTCGAGCTCCCGCTCGGCGATATGCTGTATTATGTCGTCTATTGTGAGGACAAGGTCGAGGCCGTCTGCCGCGGGGTAATATTCGTATTCGAATGACGCTATCTCGCGGCGGCGGGCGTCCCTGTAAGTGGCCCTGTATCCGGGCGAGCCTTTCAGGTACCCGTCGTTTTTGAGTTCGAGCCCCTCGAGGCCTTTGTTGTCGGTGCCGGCATAGCCGACTATCTGGCTGGCGAGGGAATTGTTGGGGTATACCCTCTTCGACTCTTTCAGGAAATCTATGCCTTTTATCTTGAGCGCTTTTACCCTGGCTGATTCGGCGGGGCTTAATTTGCGCTTGATCCAGACGAAACCCTTGTCCCTGTTTATCCGCTGGTAGACGTACTGCTCGCTCAGGCCCATCGCCGATGCGAGCTTTTTCGCAGCGGCCTTCTTATCCGCTATCACCCTGTTGTCCGCGAAGACAGATTCCATGTTGAGCGAGACGGCCAACGGCCTCATGTTCCTGTCGAAGATAGTGCCTCGGGTAGGCTGGAGTTCTATTAGCGCAGTGTGCTGTTTTTTGGCTAGGAGAGTGAGGTTGTAGGACCTGGCGAGTTGAAGGTATAAAACGCGGATTAAAAGAATGCTTAATAAAATTATAAAAAAAGAAAATACCGCGTTGAGGCGGGTCTTGTGGGCTCTTGTATACACTTGTATCCTACCCTTGTTTTCGGCGGAAAACTATGGGTATGTAGAAACTACGACTATTTAGCTAAATTTGCCTGCGCTTCCGGGCCTAAAGCGAAGAGGCTGGCGGCCGTCTGGCGCATCTTTCCGAAGAAACCCGCGGTGCGTGTGATATCTTTCACGCCGGTCTCCCCTGTCCCTGACGAGACGAGGATCACGCGTTCCCTGGACGGGATCTCAAACTTCATCTGTTGTTTCGCGAGCAGCGTCCGCTCGAGCCTCGCCGGGGATTCCAGCTGCCTTACATTATATAGCAATATCTTACTGCGGTCAAGGAGGTCGGAATACATCTTATCCTTGGCCTTTATATCGTAGCTAAGGCGCACCAGGGCCGTTTGCTGGAAGACATACACCAGCGCGACCATGGTCACTATAACTGTTGTCGACAAAAATTTGTATGTGCTCATCTAAAACCCTAAACCCTTCTCGCGGCCCGCAGCTTCGCGCTCCGCGACCTCGGATTCTCCCCGATCTCCCCGTCCCCGGGGGTCAGTGGCTTCTTGTAAAGAATATCCAAAACCTTATTCGCCTTGGCTTCTTTAAACTTGTTCTTTACGATCCTGTCCTCGAGCGAATGATACGAAATGACGCATATCACTCCTGAGGAAACCAGCAGCCCTATCGCGTCATCCAGCGCCTTCCCGAGGATGTTCAATTCGTCATTGACCGCTATCCTTAGCGCCTGGAAAGTCCTCGTCGCCGGGTGCACCCTCCCGTGTTTGCCCTGATACGGGACAGCGCGCATGATGACATCAACAAGCTTGGCCGTCGTATCGATCCGGCCCTCCTTCCGCCGTTCGACGATAGCTTTAACTATCCTGCGGCTGAACCGCTCCTCGCCGTACTCATATATGATCCGGCTCAGATCGGCTTCAGGGTAGCTGTTAACCATTTCTTCCGCCGTCAATTCAGCCCCCTTGTCCATCCGCATATCCAGCGGAGCGTCGTAACGGAAGCTGAATCCCCTTTCGGCCTTGTCGAACTGCATCGAAGAGACGCCGAGATCGAATAAGAAACCGTCGGCTCTTTCGATATTCGATTTTTCAAAGATCGCTTTCAACTCACCGAAACTACCCTGCACTAAAAGGATGTTCGTCTCCCCGAACCTCCTTAATCTCTCCTTGGCGATCTCAAGCGCTTCGCCGTCCCGGTCTATCCCGACCAGCCTGCCGCCGGGTAATATCTTTTCCAGTATCGCCTCGGCATGGCCGCCGAGCCCGAGCGTGCAATCGACTATCGTCTTGCCCGGCGCCGGCGCGAGCGCCTCAACAACTTCTTTTAAAAGAACGGGCTTATGTATTATCTCCCCGCTAATTGCTTAGCCTTTCTCTTCCAAGTCCAGCAAATTCTCAGCGGTCTTTTCGAACGACGGCGCGGCGCCCTCGTAGTACTTGCGCCACTCCTCCTTCGACCATATCTCTATCCTGTTCGAGACGCCGATTATCATGACGTCCCGTTTTATCCCGGCATATTCTTTGAGGTATTGCGGGAGAAGGATCCTCCCCTGTTTGTCGCAGGTGATGTCGGCCGCGCCCGAAAAAAACAGGCGGTTGAATGTTCTCGAGACCGCCTTTGTGAACGACATCGATTTGAATTTTTGTTCCTGGGTCTTCCACTCCTCCTCGGTGAATACGAAGAGGCACTTGTCGAGCCCGCGGGTGACGTAGAACTTCTCGGCGAACTGTTCCTTGAACACGTCGCGGAACTTGGAGGGTATGATGATCCTCCCCTTCCTGTCGATAGTATGTTCGTATTCGCCGTAGAACATCTGCCGTCCCCCCGTAACCGCTTATAAAGAAATTAAAGGTTGTGGATCCCGAAATCTTAAAAAGGACCGGCTGGACCTTTTTCTCTTTGCCTTTCCCTCTCACGAGGGCTCCCCGACAAAGGCGAATTTGGAATCCACAACCTTATCCTCCACTTTGAACCACTTTACTCCACCTAACGATACAAAGTATATACCCTCCCTCCACCCTTGTCAAGGGAAAATTTGCGGCAGACTAATGGCTAATGAAGGAATATTATTTTTGGATTAAATTGGTGGGATTTAGCGTCCGGAAAAGGGGGTGCCGCGTTCGGTGCGTTTGATGCCTTTGAGGGCGAGCTCGAGGATAGCTTCGGAATCGCAGAACCTCCTGGCGTCCTCTACGGAGATCTTCTTCTCGAGGCAGAACCTGGCGAGGCACTGGTCGAACGTCTGCATCCCGAAGAGGTTGCCCTCCTCGATATATTGCAGGAGTTCGTTCGTCTTTCCTTCCCTTATGAGAGAGGAGATCGTGGGGGTAAGAAGCATTATCTCGCAGGCGGGGATCCTGCCCTTTCCTTCCTTGATAGGGATGAGCCTCTGCGCGATGATGCCCTTAAGGAGCAGCGACAACTGCATCCTTATCTCTTCGTGCTGGTAAGGCGGATAAAAATTGACCACTCTTTCGACTGTCTGGGTCGCGTTTACCGAATGTATCGTCGATACGACCAGCTGCCCGGTCTCGGCCGCGTTCATCGCCGCGGTCATCGTCTCCTGGTCGCGGATATTGCCTATAAATATGACGTCCGGGCTCTGGTACATGACATGTTTAAGCGCGTCTAGATATGACGGCGTATCGATGCCAAGCTCCCTCTGCTCTACTAACGATCTCTTGTCGGCAAACGTGAACTCGATCGGGTCTTCGATGGTGACGACATGGCTTGGAAGGTTCTGGTTGATATATTCTATGATGCTCGCAATGGTGGTCGACTTGCCGCTCCCGGTGGCGCCGGTCACGAGGATCAACCCGCGCTTCTCGACCGAAAGTTTCGTCAGGACTTTTGAGGGAAGGTTCAATTCATCGAACGAAAGTATCTTGCCCTTGATAAAACGGAAGACCGCGCCAGGCTTCCCGTCCTGGTGGAATACGCTGCCCCTGAACCTGCCGATCCCATCAACGTTCAACGCGAAATCTATCTCGCGATCGTCCTCGAAGGCCTTCTTCTGGCCTTCATTCAATACATCGTCAATCATCTTGCGTATATCTTTTTCGGCGAGGGGGTCCTGGCCCTGGGGCTTAAGCAGGCCGTCTATCCTGAAATTAATCGGGCTCCCGACCTTGAGAAAGATATCGGAAGCCCCGGTATCGACCATCGACCTGAAGATTGTCTTTATATCCATATAACCCCTGGATAAAATATCCTAAACGGCCTTGTCTTTGTTCTTCTCGACGTATTCTTTTATCTTGTCGAGGAACGCCTTATCTATATCAACGAACTTTATGCCCAGCCGGTACTTGCCGTCTTTCGCTGGACGGCAATAACATACCTCGCCTTTTATCCTGGCGGGTTTCTCGGTCATGAATGCCGGGGCGTCCATGTCGATCGTCAACGCGGCGCCCTTGGGAATGAATATCGGGGAGACCGCCCCGATGCCGACGGCGCTTATATCTGCTATCACGGCTTTCTGTGGCTCGCGGAGGAACCTGATATTCCCCTTCCCTCCCGTATCCACATCGACCGTGAGAGTCGCGTTTATGCTTACGCGCGCGCCGGCGCGGCTTTCCATCCCCATCGGCATTTCCTTTTTAAAAAAAATCGGGCAAGCCTGTAAGCCGAGTTTTGTCTCCCTGCGTTCTAACGCAGGGACGGTGGCCATCCATCTAGCCCCGCAGTTACCTGCGGGATCATGCAGCCAACCCGCGCATCCACCCCTTGCGGGGACCGGGGCGAGCAACCCCGAAAGATGCGCCTATTTGGCCTTGCTCCGCGTAGAGATTGCCGCGTTTCACTTCTTCCCGGCGTTGAGGCCGTCAGGCCTCCCGCCTGGGATTGTTCGTCACTGTGGCTCTAATCCTGCCCTTACGGACGACGGGTATTACCCGCTACGCTGCTCTATGGAGCTCGGACTTTCCTCCCCCGTTTCCGGGAGCGGCCATCCGGCTTGCCCAAATCCGTTATTCTAAAAGAGCGATTCCTGCCCTACCGCCTTATTCGCCAGCTTATCCGCCCCCTTGTTCCCGGAGCGGTCAATATGGTTTATTTCAACTTTCTTGAATCCACCGAGAAGGTGGCCTACTTGCCTGTACAATATCTTGAGGTCACCGTCTTTTATCTTATATTCCTTCTTCAACTGCTTCGCGAGAAGCTCGGAGTCCGTATTAATTATAACCTCGTCGGCCCTCAAAATCAAGGCCTGCTGGAGGCCGTATATCAGCGCCATATATTCCGCGACGTTATTCGTCGTCTCGCCGATATATTCCGAGATATTCTTTACCGTCTCGCCTTTATCGTTGAGGATTACTGCTCCCACGCCGGACGGCCCGGGGTTTCCGTGGCAAGCCCCGTCCGTGAATATGGTCAGCCGTTTACGCATCTGCCTCGTTCTCGATATAAAGGATCCGCGCGCAGCTCTCGCAGGTCACTATCTTGTCCTTCATCTTTATCTCGTTTATGACCTGGGGCGGGAGGTTCATGAAACAGCCCTGGCACGACTTCCCCTTCACCGCGGAGAGCGCGACGCCGTCCCTGCCGGAGAGGACCTTCTCATAGTGGGCGAGGACCTTCTTGTCGACCAGCGCGGTTATATCCTTGCGCTGCGTCTCGAGAGTTGAGATCTCGCCGTCGAGCGAAACGATCTCCGCTTCTATCGTCTTCTTGTCCTCGTTCAGGTGTTTCTCGGCCTCGGCAAAGAGCGTTTTTTCTTTCCCGAGGTCCTTGTTCAGGTTCTCCGCCTCTTCCATAAATACCAGTATCTCGTCCTCGATGCGCGAGTTGTCGGCCTTCTGCCCTTCGATCTCATGCTGCATCGTCTGGTATTCTTTGTTGGTCTTTAGCTGGTAGAGCTGGGCCTGCAGCTTCTTAATGCCTTCTTCTTTCGTCGAGAGGTCGAGCTCACGCTGTTTGCGTTTCACCTGGTTGTCCTTTATCTTCTCCTCGATCGCCTTTACCGCGGCCTGCTCCTCGTTGCGGCGGACCTCAAGGTCCTGTATCAATTTCGGCTTGGCCTTCCTGTCCCTGCGCAGGTTGTAAAGCCTGCTGTCGAGGGCCTGCAATTTGATAAGATGCGCAAGCTGTTCTTCGACGTTTACCTTCTGCATACGGCCTTTCTGCGTTCGGTAAAATGGCTATGGTGGGCGATAAAGGATTCGAACCTTTGACCTCCACAATGTGAATGTGGCGCTCTAACCAACTGAGCCAATCGCCCGTCTTTAGCTCACTGGTGAAAATGGTGGGCCCAATAGGACTTGAACCTATGACCCGCTGATTATGAGTCAGCTGCTCTAACCAACTGAGCTATGGGCCCTTATAATACACCCTGGCCCAATCCCAGCGAAGCGCGGGATGGCCCCGGTAGATTCACGAAAAGTAAATAACTATGATACTATTTTGGGGGGGTTTTAGCAAGCTCAAAATGCGGCCTTAAAACGGCGTGACCCTTATCGCCCGGACCGGGCGCGTGGGGCATTTGTTCTGGCATGCCCCGCATCCTACGCAAAGGTTCCCGTCGACAAGCGGCCTTAATACTTCGACGCCGTTTATAGTGTCCCTCTTTAATTTTATGGCCTTTTCGGCCACCGGGCAATGCTCCTCGCAGACGACGCATTGTTTGTTCTCGGCCCAGGCGATGCATATCGAACGGTCGACCGCCGCGAGCCCTAACCGCGTCTCATGCTTTACCTCCAATGAGACCCCGCGTATCGCCCCGGTCGGGCAGGTCCTGCCGCAAAGCGTGCAATTGTATTCGCAATATCCTATCTCAGGGACGAGCTGCGGCGTCCAGACGCCCTCTATGCCCGATTGGAATGAGACCGGCTGGAGGCCGTTCGTCGGGCAGACCTTCATGCAGTTGCCGCACCTAACGCAGCGGTCTATGAATTCGCTCTCTTCCAGCGCGGCAGGCGGCCTTATCACTTTCCTCTCTCTCCCGGAACGCAGCATGTCGAACTTAAAACCCAAGGAAGATACGGCCAATGACGACAGGAGCAGGAAATCCCGCCTGGTTATCCCCTCTTTTTCCGCCGGCCCGGCTGCGGGACAGATCTTATTTCCGGCCGGCCATTCGAAGCGGGTGGTATTCGCAGGGCAATCGTAGATGCAATCCATACAAAGGACGCACTCGCCCTTCGAATAACTCGAATCGTCCCTTATGGCGCCCATCCGGCAGCCGCTCTTGCATTTTTTGCAGTTCTTGCATTCTTTGACCGTCCGCCCCAATAGGGCCGCTTTCGCGGTAAGCGCATATATGGCGCCCAGGGGGCAAAACGACCTGCACCACAGGCGCGGTATAAAAAGCGCCAGCCCGCATATTACGGCGAAATACATAAAAATGGGAAAAGAATGCGAGAAGAAATGCGGGTTTATACCCGGTGTGACGATGGGGATGAGGTTAAGCGAGACGAACCTCGCAAATATGACCAGCGGGTCGAATACCCATGCCAGTTGAAGACCCGCCGCCGCGGATACCGCTATCGCGGCAAGGATAAAGAATTTTGGTTTTCGGGCTTTCGCGTTGACCGCATCTTTCTCTTCCCTTTTCAAACAGCCTTTTCTGCGTAGCCAACCAACGAGGTCTATCGTCGAGCCCAGCGGGCACAGCCATCCGCAGAAGAACCTCCCGAATACCAGCGTAAGCGCGAGCATCGCGGCGGCAAATAAAAGGCCCGGAAGTAGAACCCTTCCGCTTACCGAAGTGAATATTATGATGAGGGGATCGATCTTAAATAACAGCCGGGGAGAGACCGGGCCGTTAAGCGGATATGTCGTCGACCACAGTACGTAGACGAAAAAAAGGAAAAAAACCGCCTGCGATGTCCTGCGCAGAATTACCCATCTTTTCGTTTTCATGCCAGGCACAAGTTTAACAATTGCTACTATTACGTGGTATTCTCTTCACCCAGACCAAGGCCCATTTCGAGGAAGGTCTTGAGTTTCTTGGAACGTATAGGATGGCGTAATTTGCGCAGCGCCTTCGCCTCTATCTGCCTTACCCTCTCGCGAGTGACGTTGAATATCGAACCCACTTCTTCGAGGGTGCGCGGGCAGCCGTCGCCTATCCCGAAACGGAGCTTCAGGACCTTCTTCTCCCTTTCGGTGAGCGTCGTCAGGACATCCTCGAGCTGTTCCTTCAGCATCGAATAAGCGGTCGCGTTAGCCGGCGATATAGCCCTCTTGTCTTCTATGAAATCCCCGAAGTGCGTGTCGCCCTCGTCGCCGACAGGCGTCTGCAGTGATATCGGCTCCTGCGCTATCTTTAAAATGCCGCGGACCTTCTCAGTAGCCATTCTCATCGAATGCGCGATCTCTTCAGGCAACGGCTCGCGGCCGGTCTCCTGCACCAGGTTGCGCGATACGCGGATGAGCTTGTTTATCGTCTCGGTCATATGGACCGGGATGCGGATGGTGCGCGCTTGGTCGGCGATCGCGCGCGTGATCGCCTGCCTTATCCACCATGTGGCGTATGTGGAAAATTTATATCCCCTCTCGTATTCGAACTTATCGACCGCGCGCATGAGCCCGATATTGCCCTCCTGGATGAGGTCGAGGAACGAGAGCCCCCTGTTCGTGTATTTCTTCGCGATCGAAACAACAAGCCTTAAATTGGCCTCGACGAGTTTCTTCTGCGCGCTCTCGAACTGCCTCTCGCGCCTCCTTATATACGCTATGCGGTCCTTTATCCTGAGCAGCGGCTCGCCGAAATCCCTTATTACCTGACGCTTCCTCTCCTTGAGCCCGGATATCTGGCCGCGCGAACCCTTGCCGCTCAACCTAATGACATCCCTGTCGATCTTCTCTATCTCATACAGCAGGTACTTCATCTTCGCGGCGAGGTCTTCCACGACCGAGGTCGAGAACCTGAATTCCATCAAAAGCGGGACGAGGTTGGTGGTCTTTTTCGCGCCGCGCAGCCTCTTCATCAGCCGCTGGATCTTCTTTACCACCTTCTCGATCTTGTCGGTAGGGTCTATATCCACGACCTCGTCTATATTGACCTGCCTGGCGAGGATATCGTTGACGAGCCGCAGGACCTCTTTCCTGCAGAAACAGCATTCGAAGACCGCCTCCCTGAACCGCATCTCGGCTTCCTTGATCTTCTTGGCAAGTTCCAATTCCTGCTCGCGCGTCAAAAGAGAGATCTGCCCCATCTGTTTGAGGTACATGCGGACAGGGTCTTCCATCTGGGCCATGCGAGGGATCTCTTCCGCCTCGGGTTCCGGCTTATGGACCTTCTCCTCCTCTTCCTCGAGGCCTTCCTCTTTGAGCTCCTTCTCCTCGTCGGCGTCGATTATCTCGATCTTCTCCTTGTCGAGAACGGCAAAGATCTCGTCGATGTCCTCGGACGAAGTGACCTCTTCCGGCAGCAGGTTATTGACCTCCTCGAAAGTGAGGTGCCCTTTCTCCTTGCCGAGCGCTATAAGCTTCTCGAGGCCTTTTATCCTTTTCCTTATATCGGCCTTCTTCGCTGTCTTCTTAGTCGTCTTCTTCACGGCCTTCATCTCCTTGCGAAATCCTTTTGGCATTTTACCAGGCCGCTGTATTCCGCGACCAGCTGGGTGACCCGTTTCTCGTCGCCCATCATCTGCGCTGCCTTTATCAAATTCTGCAGTTCCGAGAGCCTCGACTTCGAGTTATTGCACCTCATCCATCTTATGCAATCCGCGAGGTTCTTGGGCTTGTCTTTTATATCGTCCGTAAGGCTCGTAGCTTCAGCTATAAGCATGGTCAGGTCGGTCTCCGCTAGTTTATTTATCAACTGGGCCGGCTTGAAAGATTTGCCGTCCCCGTATGAACTGAAGATCTCTTCCGCTATTTTCCGCGTCCCCTCGTCAGTGAAATCTTCGGGCTTCAAAGTTTCCTTTACCTGGGCGATCGTACCGGGGTCGTCGAGCATTAGCCCTATTATTATCTTCTCAGCCATCGCCGCCTTAGACTTCCCGGACGATGAAGAGAACTCTTCCGAAGGCTCATATTCACGGTCAGGCCTGACCTTTTTCAACTCCGAAAGCAACGCCCCTTCGCTCACCTGCAGCCTCTCGCCGAGCCTTTTCACATATTCGGATTTCAGGACCGCATCGGCCACTTTCGCGATCGTCGGCAGCATCTCGGCGCACATCTTCGCCTTATCCGACGATCTCTTCGCGTCGTATCTAGCGGAGAGGACACCCAATTTATAATCAAAAAGGTCCGCGGCTCCGGCTATCAGTGAATCGAACTCCCCGGCGCCCTTGCTTCTCACGAACGAGTCCGGGTCGCAGCCCTTCGGCAGCGTCGCGACCCTGACCTGCATCCCCTCCTGCAGGAATATATCGAGGCCGCGCAGCGATGCCGCTTCCCCGGCCGAATCGCCGTCGTAGAGCATGACGACGTTCTTGGTGTATCTCTTTATCAGCCTCGCCTGGAGTTCGGTAAGGCTGGTGCCGAGCGAGGCGGCTATGTTCGTGATCCCGTTCTGGTACGGGACCAGGAAATCGAGATAACCCTCAACTATTATGCAGAAATCCTTCTCCTTTACCGCCTGTATCGAAAAATTAAACCCGTAGAGATGCCTGCTTTTTATATATACTTCCGTCTCCGGGGAATTTATGTATTTCGGGGTCGAATCGTCCAGCACCCTCGCCCCGAACGCCACGACCCTGTTCTTGATGTCGAAGATCGGGAACATTATCTTGTTACGGAACCTGTCGTAATGGCCGCCGCCTTCGCGCGGCATGACCAGACCGGCGCGCTCAAGAAGCTCAATGCTTACCCCTTTGCTCTTCGCGAAATTTATGAGGCCGCTCCAGTCGTCAGGCGCGAATCCCAGCTTGGCCTTCGCGATAACCTCATCGCTTACGCCGCGTTCCTTGAGGTAAGAGGCGGCGCGCCTGCCGGCATCGGTCCCTGAAAGCATCGACGAGTAAAAAGAGGCCGCCAATTCGTTCAGCTTATATATCTGGAGGGCGTATCCGCTCGTCTCAAACTGTGCCCGGGTAAAACGCGGCAATTCTACGCCCGCCTTTTCCGCGATCGTCCTGACCGCTTCCGGGAAGTCTATATTCTCCATCTTCATCACGAAACCGAAGACGTTGCCTCCGGCTCCGCATCCGAAGCAATGGAATATCTGTTTCGAGGGGCTGACCATAAAGGACGGGGTCTTCTCTTTATGGAAAGGGCAGTTCGCCTTATAGTTCCTTCCGGCGCGCCTTAACGGGATGTAACTCCCGACTATCTCGACTATATCGGCTTTGCTTTGTATCTCTTCTAAGACCTGTTCCGAGAACGCCATTACGCTAACGGCTTATCCTTTCGAATCCCGAACAGCCGATGAACTCGATCTTATCCTCTTTCGCGACCTTGTCGAAAAGGAGGTTCAAGCCGAGGTTATCGCTTGAGATATGCCCGGCTATCACGATATTCAGGTGGCCCTTCTGGACATTCTTGAAATGATCTTCTCCGAGGTGCATGCAGATTATCGTCCCGACGCCTGCGGCCTCGAGCTTCTCGAACATATCCTTCGGCCCCTCGGTCCCGCCGGTCATATCCACGAATATCCTGCCCGGCCTGTTCCTCGGCTCGCCGAAAAGTATCTTCGGACCGGCGTTGCGTTTCGCCGCGTTCCTGTATTCCGGTATCTCCCTCAATATCTCGACCACTTCGGCCAATGCTTCGGGTTTTTTGCTGTCAAAGATCTTCTGGAGATAGCTTGTGACATGGTTATCGGCCGGCGTATGGATGCACATCATAGGGATCCCGAGGAGTTTCGCGGCGTCGACCGCCCTCGTGTGGTTCCCGGCTAATACACGGCGCTCGACTTCCTTTATCCTGTCCCTCATGAGCCCTTCGGCGGTATTTATGGGAATGCCGAATTTGTACCAGATATCCGGCTGCATGTTCATCACTTCGTAAAAATTGGCCAACGCGCTCCCCTCGGGATGATGCGAGAGTATGAGGTCTATCTTCCTTCCCTTTTCCCTCAACCTGTCGGCAAGCAGGACCTCGCCCACTTCCATATCCACTCCGACGAGCGCTTTCTTTATCTCTGCCGAACCCGCGCCGTTCAATACGCGCGTGTCCGCGTAGGGATTGGTAAGTTTTTCCTTATCGAAAAATTCTTTGTCCTTCTCCTTAAGCGACTCGTATTCTTTCCTGACCCTGGCGAGCGCTTTCGCGATCGCTTCCTTGCCGCGCGGGTCGGCGGCCATACCTTCCTTTACCGCGAAATCATATAATTTAGATAACTTCAATTTACCCTCCTGTGGTCTTATCGAAAAATGAGTTGCTTACTTCACCTTCGGAAGAGCTTTTACGATTTCCGGGGAAGTCCTCGCTACGACCTGATATACGTTGGGCGCTATCTTCGCTACGTAGGGACCTGTCAGGGAACGCTCCTCGACCGACTTTACCAGGTAATCGGCCTGGATGATGCTGAAGAACATGAACAGCAGGCTCATCAGGACCGCGCCCCGGAATAAACCCGCCAGGAACCCGCCCCATTTATCTATCTTGTCGGCGAAAGCCAACTTAACTATCTTGGTCAAGCCAAGGCTTACTAATTTCAAACTTAACATAGACAGTAAAATTAGTATTAAAAAAGTTGCGCCGTCGACATATTCCTGCGGAAGGGCCATGGTGGAATTAATGCGGCTTCCGATCAAGGAATAGAACTTGATCGAAAAAAAGAGGCCCATCAAGACGCCTATTATCCTGAAGAGCTCTTCGGAAAGTCCGTTACGCGCTCCAATATAACTCGTTCTAAATAAAAGAATTACGATCAGGACATCGACCCAATTGATACGCTGGAAAACTTCTGGCAAGATAATTCTCCTGATATTTGTAACCAAGTATATCACATAGGGTTAGAATTGTCAAGGCGGGGAAAATCGCTTTAATTTCTTTAATTATGGCATATTCGAAAGGATATAAACAAGAACGTTTACTCCTATCTTGAAGGAATTTTCTATTCCCTCTTCTCCGGCACCTTCTCCGGAACCGATACCGGGGCCTTGATTAGAAAGCTTTCCGAAATTATGACTTTGGGTCGGGATGTATCTTGTTCCTGGCCATCTGGATCCTTCCGCTTCTGTCCAACCATCGCAAACGTCTCCGGTCGCCAGATAATAAACGACCATTCTATCGCCGTAATAAATCGCGTACCCTTCCGGCGGTAAATTTTTATATAAACCATCCGGCAGCCTATCGCCTTTAAAATCATAAAAAATATGATATATCGGGTGGCTCATCGGGACTTTTTGAAACTCAGAACCGGGGAGGATCTTTTTCATCTCTTTGTAAAGCGAGTCTTCGAAAGCTCCGCCTTTCGCATTATCGTTTACAATGAATAAAAAGCCGCCGCGCTTAAGATACTCACGGATGGTATCCGCATCATCCTGTGTAAAACTAAAACTTTGATGACCATTCATATATATCAACGGGTATTGAAAAATCTTTTCCTTATTCCCGAAATTGATGGGCTGCTGGTCGATGGAAACTTTGACTTTCGTCCTCCTGCCGAACTCGTTCATTAAGTTCGGGATCGTCGAAGGGTCGTTATCCCAATCGGAGTAGGTAGAGATAGGAAAGGTGAAAGTGCCTTTTATCGAACCGCCGCTTCCGGTTACCCGGGCCTTTGAGGAAAAATCTAACGACGCGCGGGAGGGTTTTGCGGATATCACCTCCTTGCGTTCCCCTATTTTCATCTCCCCGGGCACCAATTCAGGGGTTTTGGCAATAGCCGGAGCCGGGAGCTCGAGAGGCCTATCGACCGCGAGGGGTTTTTGTTCCGGCGTGGTTATTTCTTTCGTCGGCGAAGTAGCCGCCTCCTGCGGCAGTTTTACTTCCGGTTTGAACTTAGCCCGCTGAAAATTAACATCTTTTGAAGATAGTATTTTTCCCTCAAAGAACGCCTGTCTTACCTGGGGCTTCATTATCAGAATATTTCCTATGATCAGCAATATCACTATATGCACACATAACGCCAACACGTAACTTCTGGATTTTTTTATCTCTTTAAGCATTAACATTCCTCGCTTTGCTCTTTTTATTTGTTGCCGATCCTTAAAATTGTCTCTTCGGGAACAAGAAAAGATACTGACTTAATCTTCGCTGCGGCGCAAGCGTTTAAAACATCTACTACCCTTTCATGCGAAACATCCGGGTCGGCGAATATTATGACCGGCTGTGTTTCGAATATCTTGGTCAGATCGGTCAACATACCCACCAATTCGGGAAGGTCCTTTGATCCCGGGCCGCCGTATTGTTTGTCATTCACCATCACACTGCCATCCGACAGGACATTTACTACTACATCTTCCCCGATCTTTGCCTGTGTCTTGCTCGACACCGCCGGCAGATCTATGTTCAGCTGGGCCTCGGGTGCGTTAAAACTGGAGGCGGACATGAAGAATATCAACAGTAGGAATACACAATCGATCATAGGGGCCATCTGGAACCCCGGCTCTTCGTTGCCTCCCTTAAAAAATCTCATCTTTCCGCCTCATTTTTTTGGCTCTTCCTGAAATGTAGCGAACGATATATCCCAGATCCCGGCCGCGGCGCAGGCGCTTAAAACATCAAGGACCCTGCCGTGCGGGACAGTTTTATCCGCCCTTATTACGATCGTTTGTTTTATTCCGGTTCCGGACAATATTTTCGCGAGTTGTTCAGGCTCGTATATATTCTGGTTCATGACTATCGCCCCGTCGCTTTTTATGTTTACGGAAAGTTTCGGAGCCGCGTCTTCGACGGCCCGGGATTGGTCCGCGACCGGCAAATTTATCCCCTCCACCGATTCCAATTGGTGGAAAGTGGATACGGACATGAAGAATATCAGCAACAGGAATACGCAGTCGATCATCGGTGCCATCTGGAACCCCGGTTCTTCGATTTTCTGCCTAAGGAATCTCATTCCCTTATCCCTTTGATTTTCCGGCAAGCATCAGCGCTATCTCTCCGGCGGTGATCTCTATGTCGGTGGTTATCTCCTGGGCCTTATTACGGAAGTAGAAAAAGAAAGCCATTACCGGGATACCGACGATCAACCCGAAGGCGGTCGTGATCAAGGCCTGGGACACGCCGGCGGCCAATAGTGTCGGTTTACCCAAACCTGCCTCAAAGGCGATAACGTTAAATGACTGGATCATACCTAAGACCGTACCGAGAAGCCCGAGCATCGGGGATATCGTTCCTATCGATGAAAGATAGCCGATCTTCTGCTGAAGGCCCGTAGCTTCCTTGCCGCCTACTATGGTCATCGAGTCCTGGATGATCTGTAGTTCATGGCCGCTTTTATCTATACCTGCCTGGACGACGTTGACCAGGAAACCTTTCCTGAGGCTGCCTAGATTTGTCGCCCCCTGCATATCCCCGTTCTTTATCGAAGTCTTGACCGCCATCAGATAATCGGCCGGCATCATGACGGATTTACGCAACGAGATGAATAGGTCGATTATCAGGGCCATGCCGAGTATGGAGCATAAGCCGATGAAGATCATGGTCCAACCGCCGGCAACGCATATCTGCCAAAATGTCATTCCTTTTGTCGCCGCAGGGACCGCGACTTCCTGAGCAAAAACAGCAAATGAAAATAAGATTATTACCGACGCCATAATAAACCCAACCGTTCGCACCGCATCTTTACGTAGCATCTTTCTTCCTCCCTTTTTCTAGCTTCTCCAGTTTAGCCTTCGATTTTTTGGCGAAATCGCTTTTAGGAAATCCGGCTATTATCTCCCTGTAAGTTACCAGCGCCTTTTCGTCTTCACCTAATTTCTCATAACACTCTCCGCTTTTAAATTTAGCGTTCGCGACTAGATCGCTTCTATCATAATAAAGCACCTCTACCCTAAGATAATTGACCAAAGCCTGCTCGTATGCGCCTTGGGCAAAATAGGATTCTGCGCTTCCGTAATAGGCATCAGGACGGTTTGATTCGTCTTTTGAGCGTATCACCGCGTCGTAGATCTTGATCGCATTGTCATGATCGCCCTTTCCGGATAAAAGAGCCGCTAAGTTCATCCTGGCCTTATTTACCGATTTGGCGTCCGGATAATCGCCGATGTAGCTATTATACAGTTCTATCGCTTTGGGGCCATCTCCCATTTTTACCTGGCAATCGGCCGCCTTAAAATAAGCCTCCTCGCCCCAGCTTAATCCTCCGTATTTTTGAATAGTATTTAAATAAAGCGGGTAAGCTTGTTCATATTTTTTAGCGAGATAATAATCCTGCGCCGTACGGAAAAAATCCGGCGCCTCTATCGTGAACCTGTCTATATTCGTTAACGGCACGATTATGACCGCTTTTTGTCCGGAAACCTCTATGCTTAATCCGGACCTGTCTGTCTTTAATATAGAACCTCTTATAACGTTTCCGTTCTTTAATATGATCTCGTCCTGCGCAAAAGATAAAGCGCACCTGAATAAAAAGCAGGCAAATAAGAGCTTAAAAAGCAACCCGAATTTCTTGGCTGTCATCGCTTTATCGCCTTTAACCTTTCCCGCGCCTTTTTCGCTTCTTCGGTTTTAGGGTAATTGGCTGCGAGTTTCTCGTATAAAGCTCTTGCTTCCTGCCTGTTTTCCAGTTTTTCCTGGCATTCTCCGGCCTTAAAGAGGGACTCGGCGGCCAATTCTTCGCGATTCGAATATAGTATAGCAACGCGCTGGAAGCTCGGTAAGGCCTCGGCATATTTCTTTTGCAAAAAATAGCTGTCGCCTAATTTAAAGAGGGCCTCAACGGTCGTCTCGTCCTTGTAATTATCTACGACATCTTTATAATATTTGATCGCTTCGCTGAGGATATCGCGATTATAATAGGAATTCGCGATCCCTAATTTGGCCCTGCTTGCGTATTTTGTATCTGGATATCTGGATATTAATTCGCTGAAATCTCCGATCGCATCCCGCCATGACTTTAATTTCAGGTAGGCTTGGCCCCTCCCGAATAAAGACACTTCGGTAAGCGCATCATCTTTATATTTGGCCAATATATCGCTGTAAAATTTAACGGCTTCCGGTCCATTATTCCCTTTGACCAGGACTTGGCCGATAATATAAGCGGCATTTCCTGAGGGAGGAGTATCGGAAAAACCGTCATATGACGACAGTAATTTCTGCACGGTCTTGGCGGCATCCGGCGAATTTCCGGAAATAAGGTACAGGTCTGCAAGGCAACTGTATAATTCCGCCAAGATGGCCTTTTGCTGGGAATGTTTTTTCGCTAATTCCTCAAAAGCCGCGATCCCTTCCCTGTATTTCTTCTGGCTCAAATAGATATCGTAGATCCTGCCTATGACTTCAATGGCTAAAGGACTGGTCGGGTTCTTATCCAGGAAAATTACCAGTTCGTTCAGCGCCTCCTCCCGTTTTGCGGAATAGAGATAACTTACGCTGAGCCGGTACGAAGCAGCTTCTATTGTTTCGCTTTGGGGATATCTCTCGACCAGTTGCTTATAATACTCGGCGGCTTGGGCGTATTGCCTGTTATTAAAATATATATTCCCGATCTCATACGTAGCGGCCGGCGCCAATTTGTTTTCCGGATAGCTCTCTATGAATTTTTTAAAATAGGTTAGCGCTTCACCGGGCTCTCCCGATTTGGAATAACACCACCCTATATTATAGATCACATTATCTATATACTCCAACTTAGGGAACTTCTCTTCGATCATCTTATAGAGCTTCAGCGCTGAGGCATAATTATTCTGGGTCGCGAAGACATACGCCAACCTAAAAGCGAATTGCGGCGCTGACGGCCCGTTCGGATACGTTTTTAGATATTCCTTATAGGCCTCTTCCGCCTTAGCGTAGTCATTAAGGCTAAAGTAGCATTCCCCTAATCTAGATAGATTCTTTTCGATAGACCCGGCGTCTTTGGATTCCGCAAGCTGCTTTTTATAAAATCCTATCGCCTCTTTGTATTCTCCCCTTTCGTAAAAGGATTCTCCTATGAAGAAATTTACATCAAGTTTTTGCGCCCCTTTCGGGTCAAGGCGCGCGTAATCTTTAAATGCCTGGACCGCCTCGTCAACCTTTTTTTGTTTTAAATAAGCGATGACCAACAGGTGGCGCACGTCTTTTATCGACTCGCTTCCGGGATATCTTTCCAGGAAATCCTCGCATACTATCCGCGTCTCGTATATTTTGCCCAGTTCATAATAAGCCAGCCCCATTTGGTACCGGGCGAGTTCTTCCAAATTTGTTTTTTCCCCGAAAATCTCGCTCTTGGGTCTTACATTGCGGAAAAATTCCACCGCCTTGGGATAATTCTTGACCTTAAACGCGATCTCGCCCAGTTTAAAACATGCGTCGTTTCCCATCCTTGAGTCCTTGGGGATCGTTTTGAAAGTATCCACCGCCTTTTTATATTTTCCCTGCTCTTTATAGATACTGGCCAGCATGAATTTGGCGTCCAAGGCCCTTGGATCGGCCGGATAACCTTCGATCATTTTTTTAAAAAATGTCGCCGCTAAATCCAGCTTATCCCGCTTGTAATAAACGCATGCCTTGCTAAAGATCACATCGGGGACCCTGGACCGGTCTTTAGACAATGAGGCGCTATAGAATGAATCCGCCAGATCATCTTTTCCCATCCTTAAATAACATTCCGCCAATCCAAACTGGACTTTCGGCATCAAATCTTTCAAATATGAAAAGTCTTTGTTGATCCTCTTAAAATTCTCTTCTGCCCGCTGGTATTCGCCGGTTTCCAAAAAAGCGAAGGCCTGGTCGTAAATGGCATACGGGAGAAATTTGCTGTAAGGATATTTATTTATTAAGATCTGGAAAGTTTTAACAGCGCCGTCGAATTCGCCGTTATTTAAAGATTTTTCTCCTCGGGAAAATAACTCGCTGTCTGTTTCGGCGCCTGCTGAATTCATGGAACTGAATATAGTGAAAAAAATCAATATCGCAGATAAAAAGAATTTTACCATTCCCAATCGATAGTTCCATCCTCTTTTTCTTTTGGCGTCACTTCTTTCGGCGCCTCTTCCTTCTTAACTTCCTCTTTAGAGACTTTCGATTGTGTTATTCCCCCGCCGGGGATACCCGCTTCCACATCGTCCCATAATATCACGCCCGAGCTTTTCTGAGCGGCTACAAATTCTAAAGATACGCGTCCATTTACCGCATTTTCCGGGGCAACTCCTTGGACGGACATCAGATGCCAGGTATCAGGCGACATATTACTATCAAAATGCGGGCTCCGGACCGTCAGGTCATTCAACACGATCCCGTCCGCATTCAGCCATTCTAATTTTACTAGACCGTAAGAAGCGCCTTTAAGGCGGTCTTTGCCCGGGGTGTACATATAACAATTGATCTGGTAGGTCTTCCCTTTTTCTATCGGTGCCGCAAAATTTTGGAATATACCGCCGATCGCCCAAGCCTTAAACGAGTACCTGCCGCTATGCGCTGCCAGTTCCGAACGCTCGCTGTTTTGATGAAACCATCTTAACCAATATCGGATAGCGTCGTAATCTCCGGCCGCGCCGGGATTTTTGTTATCCAAGGTCTCTTCGAAACTGCCATTTAGGACAAGGTTCTCTGCGGAGGAGGAGGAGAGAAAAAAAGAAAGACAATACAAGGTAATTAAAAATACCTTAAAATAACTCTTTTGCATCTTCACCTCCTATCTGTCTAAATATACCACACAAAAGGGGAAAAATAAAGGCAAAAAAAATTGCCCACGAGGGCATTATTCTTACTAGTTGTCCATTTCGGCCTATTCTGGGATTATTTCTTCAGGACTTCCTTGAATTTCTGTGTAAGTGCCGGGACGACCTCGTTTAAGTCGCCTACTATGCCGTAGGTGGCAACTGTAAATATCGGCGCTAGAGGGTCTTTATTTATCGCGATGATGATATCCGAGGACGACATGCCGGCCAAATGCTGTATCTGCCCGGATATGCCGCATGCGAAATATATCTTCGGGCAGACGGTCTTTCCTGTCTGGCCCACCTGGTGCGAGTACGGTATCCATTCGGCGTCAACGGCAGAGCGCGAGGCGCCGACAGCCCCGCCCAATACCTTCGCCAAGTCTTCAATGATCTTGAAATTTTCCGGTTTTCCGAGCCCCCTGCCGCCCGAGACGATTATGTTCGCCTCGGTGAGGTTCGCCGTAGTTGATTCCTCTTCTTTTATCTCCAGTAATTTCGTGCGGGAATCGTAAAGGTTTCCCGGATAGCTCTTCTTTACTACCTGGCCGGTCCTGGCCTTGTCGACAACGGCTTCCTTGAAGACTTTGTGGCGGACCGTCGACATCTGCGGCCGGTAATTCTCGCAGACGATCGTCGCCATGATATTCCCGCCGAACGCCGGGCGGGTCTGTAAAAGCAATTTCTTTTCTTTGTCGATAGCAAGCCCGGTGCAGTCGGCCGTAAGGCCCGTATAGAGTTTTACGGCCACCCGTGAGGCAAGCGACCTGCCGATCGAGGTCGCGCCGTATAAAAGTATTTCGGGCTTGAATTCCTTGACGAGCTCGACGATGACATTGGTATAAGGCTCGTCCATGTAATTCTTGAGTTTCGGGTCCTCGACGAGATATACCTTATCCGCGCCGCGGGAGAATAACTCCTGGGCCTTGACTTCCATCCCGTCGCCTATCAGGATGCAGGCGAGCTCTGTGCCTAGGTCATTGGCGAGCTCCCGGCCTTTACCGAGGAGTTCATATACGACGCTCTGGACATTGCCCTTCTTCTGCTCGGCGAACACCCAGACGCCCTTGTAAGCGCTAAGGTCCGCCTTCGGCTCGACCTTGCAGGTGGTAAGCTCTATCGCCTTGAACTTGCATATAGCCACGCAGGCGCCGCAGAGCGTGCACTTCCCGAAATCTATGACGGCCTTCTTGTCCTGCATGGTTATCGCGCCGAACGGGCAGCTCTTGACGCACAAGGTGCATCCCGTGCATTTATCCAGCAATATCCGTATGGAACATTCTTGGGAATTATTCTGTTCTGCCATTTTATGTTTTTCCCGCCGCGACAACCATGTCTTTTAACGCCTCGACGAGTTTAGCCACGACCTCATTCGTCTCGCCCTGCAAGATCTGCCCGCCTGTCCTCTTGGGCGGCGTAAACACCTTCTTTACGACCGTCGGAGAGCCCTTCAGCCCGAGCTTCTCCGGTTCGGCGTCGATATCTTTTGCCGTCAGCGTCGTCACCGGCGCCTGTTTGGCGCGTATCTTCCCTTTTAACGAGGGAAGCCGCGGGATATTTATCTCTTTTACGACGGTGATAAGGCATGGCAGCGGGGTCTCGATGACCTCGAATCCTTCCTCTGTCATCTTCTCGAACCTTGCCATATCCTCTTTTATCTCTTCCGTCTTCTTTACGTATGTGACCTGCGGAATATCGAGGGTAGCGGCTATCCCCGGCCCGACCTGCGCCGTGTCGCCGTCTATCGCCTGCTTTCCGCAGATTATAAGGTCGAACTTGCCGAGTTTCTGGATGCCTTTCGCGAGGGTGTAGCTCGTAGCCCATGTGTCGGAGCCGGCGAAGGCGCGGTCGCACATAAGGACCATCTCGTCGACGCCCATAGAGACCGCCTCGCGCAGCGCTGAATCCGCCTGCTGCGGGCCCATGCAGATGACCGTGATCTTGCCGCCGAGCTTCTCCTTTATCCTCAACGCTTCTTCTATGGCGTACATATCGAACGGATTTACTATCGATTGCACGCCCTCGCGCATCAGGGTATTGGTTTCGGGGTTGATCCTTATATCCTGCGTGTCAGGGACCTGTTTTATGCAGACGATTATGTTCACCCCACACCTCCTACTTTCATTCTCAGCGCTTGTATTATATAGAGATGCGTGGGGTTCATTTTCTCAATTGTTCTTTCAGCACTTCGAGCGCTATTATGTTCCGTTGTATCTGGTTGGTGCCTTCGTAAATCTGGGTTATCTTAGCGTCGCGCATGTACTTCTCTACCGGGTAATCGCGCATATAACCGTAACCGCCGAGTACCTGGATCGCGTCGGTCGTGACCTTCATAGCGGTATCCGACGCGAATAACTTCACCATCGCGGATTCCTTCGAAACATCCCTCGCTCCCGAATCTACCATCCTCGCAACGGCATAGGTCAGAGAGCGCGCCGCCTCTATCTGGGTAGCCATGTCCGCGATCATGAACTGGAGCCCCTGGAACGACGATATCGTCTTGCCGAACTGCTTGCGCTCGCGCGAATATTTGACCGCGTGGTCCAGCGCGCCCTGCGCTATGCCGACTGCCTGCGCCGCGACACCCGGGCGCGACTTGTCAAAAGTCTTCATCGCGACTATGAAACCCATGCCCTCCCGCCCGAGCAGGTTATCTTTATGGACCTTGCACTCATTGAATATGAGCTCGCGCGTCGCCGAAGCGCGAATGCCGAGTTTCTTCTCCTTCTTTCCGAAATCAAAACCAGGGGTGCCTTTTTCAACTATGAAAAAGCTTGCGCCGCGCGCTCCCTTCTCCCTGTCGGTCATCGCGATGACCGAATATATCTCCGCCTCTCCGCCGTTGGTTATCCACTGCTTGACGCCGTTCAATACGTAGTAATCGCCCTCTTTTCTGGCGGTCGTGGCGATGGCGCCCGCGTCTGATCCGGCGCCTGCCTCGGTCAAAGCAAAAGCGGCAAGTTTCTTGCCGCTGGCTATGTCAGGAAGATATTTTTGTTTCTGCTCGTCATTGCCGAACAATATTATCGGATATGTCCCGAGGGCGGTCGCCGCGAAGCATATCGCGATGCCGCCGCACGCGCGCGAGAGCTCCTCGGTCACGAGGCAAAGTTCCATCGCGCCGCCGCCAAGCCCGCCGTATTTCTCCTCTATATATACGCCGCAGAGGTCGGACTCGGCCATGACCTTCATTATATCCCACGGGAAGGTCTCTTTCTCGTCGTGCTCGGCGGCGACAGGCGCTATCTTCTCTTTTGCGATCTTACGCGCCAGGTCACGCACCATTACCTGCTGTTCGGTCAATAAATAATCCATCTTGTCACCCCTTATTGTGTTTTACGGAAGGAATTTCTTTACGGCGATGCACGCGTTGTGCCCGCCGAAGCCAAAGGCGTTCGATATGGCGACGTTCACCTTGGCGCTTCTCGCCTTATTCGGGACGTAATCGAGATCGCAGTCCGGATCCGGAGTCTCGTAATTTATAGTGGGCGGGATTATATCCTCTTGTACGGCCTTAACGCTGGCGATGAACTCTATTCCTCCGGCCGCGCCCAGACAATGCCCGGTCATCGATTTGGTGGAGCTGACCGGGATCTTATATGCCTGCTTTCCGAATAATTTCTTTATGGCGAGCGTTTCTATCTTATCGTTCAACTCGGTCGATGTGCCGTGGGCGTTTATATAAGAGACGTCTTCCAGCTTTAAACCGCCGTCCTGGAGGGCAAGTTTCATGCACATCGCTGCGCCCTCGCCGTTCGGGTCAGGCGCGGTCATATGGTAAGCGTCACCGCACATCCCGTAACCGGCGACCTCGGCATATATCTTCGCGCCGCGTTTTTTCGCGTGCTCTAGGGATTCCAGCAGAGCGATGCCGCTGCCTTCGCCCATCACGAACCCGTCGCGGCCCTTATCGAAAGGCCTGCTCGCCTTTTCAGGCGCGTCATTCCTCTTTGAGAGGGCCGTAAGGGCGCAGAAACCACCCACACCCGTCTCGACGATAGCCGCTTCGGTGCCTCCGCATATCATCATATCTGCGTAGCCGTGCTGGATAAGCCTGGTCGCTTCGCCTATCGAATGGTTCCCGGTCGCGCACGCCGTGGCGACGCAGGAATTTGGACCTTTTATCCCGCACGATATCGAGATCTGTCCGGGGGCCATATTTACGATAAGCATCGGTATAAGGAGCGGGCCGAGCCTCGAGGGACCCTTCTCCTTCCACACGAGGGTCTGGTCCTGGATGACTTTTAATCCGCCGATGCCGGAACCGACAAGGACCCCTATGCGGTACGGGTCTTCCTTGGTTATGTCCAAGCCTGCGTCCTCCATGGCCATCTTCGCGCCGTAGACCGCAAATTGCACAAAGCGGTCCATCCTCCTCAGCTCCTTAGCCGTGGTTATATACCTGGAGGCGTCGAAGTTCTTGACTTCGCAGGCGATCTGGGAATCAAAACCCGTGGGGTCGAAATGGGTTATCTTTCCTGCGCCGCTTTTACCGGCTAGGAGGGATTTCCACAATTCGTCTTTGGAATTTCCGACAGGCGTGACGGCACCAAGGCCGGTTACGACTACTCTTCTCTTATCCATAAAAAACTTAAGGACTACCCCCTTGTGGGGTTAGGCCTTGCCCGCCCTTTCTTCTATATACTTGATGGCCTCGCCGACGGTCTTCATCTTCTCTGCGTCTTCGTCAGGTATCTCGGCCTTGAACTCCTCTTCGAGGGCCATTACTATCTCTACCGTATCAAGCGAATCCGCGCCCAGGTCGTCGATGAACGTCGCCTGGGGGGTGACTTCTTCAAGTTTTACGCCTAATTGTTTCGCTATGATCTCTCTTACTTTATCCGCTACAGCCGACATGTACTCCTCCTTTTTGGGTTGACTACATGACCATTCCGCCGTCAATCTTGATTACCTGTCCTGTTATGTATGACGACGCGTCAGATGCCAAAAACATAGCCAGTTGCGCTACGTCGCTTGCCTTCCCGAATCTATTTAAAGGGATGTAGGACAACATCTGGGACTTGACGTTCTCAGGCAACTTGGCAGTCATGTCCGTTTCGATGAAGCCCGGAGCTATCGCGTTGACATTGACGTTCCTCGATGCCAGTTCCTTTGCGACGCTCTTTGTTATCCCTATTATTCCGGCTTTCGAGGCCGCGTAATTGGCCTGTCCGGCGTTGCCCATGATGCCGATTATCGAAGCGATCGACACTATCTTTCCGTACCTCTGCTTCATCATAACCTTGGCAAGCGCCTTCGTGCAATTGAAGGTGCCCTTTAGGTTTACGGCGATTACGGAGTCGAAATCCTGTTCGCTCATCCGCACGATCAGGGCGTCCCTGGTTATGCCTGCGTTGTTAATCAGTATATCGATTTTCTGAAATTTGTCAAGCGTCTTATTGACCATATCCTCGACCTGGGAGAGGCTTGTGACGTCGACGACAAAAGTCTCCGCCTTGCGGCCCAGAACCTCTATCTCCTTCTTGGCGGCGTTAAGCGCCTCCTGGTTTACATCACAAATGACGATGTCCGAGCCCTCTTTGGCGAATGCCAGGGCTATCTCCTTGCCTATGCCCCTTGCGCCGCCGGTTATCAGGCTCACCCTGTCCTTAAATATCATATCAGCCTCCTATCGCTTCTTTAACTGCTGCGACGTCCGCCGCGGTCTCTACGTTCAGGCACTCGAGCGCCGGGTCTATCCTTCTTAAAAGCCCTGCCAGGACCTTGCCAGGCCCCACTTCTATATATCTTTTAATACCCTGGCCTGCCAAAAACTTTATCGAATCCTCCCAAAGGACCGATGACTTGACCTGCGCGACCAGGTTTGCTTTTATCTCATCGGCAGATGATTCGTATCCCGCGTTGACGTTCGTGACCACTTTTATCTTCGGCGTCCTTATCTCTACCTTGCCCACCTCCGCCTCTAATCTTTGGGCGGCAGGCTCCATCAGCCCAGAGTGGAAGGCGCCGCTTACATCGAGAGGTATGACCTTCCTGGCGCCCCTTTCTTTAGCGAGGTTCGAGGCGGCCTCGACCCTTTCTTTGGCCCCTGAGATGACTATCTGGCCCGGGGAATTAAGGTTGGCTATCTCCGCGCCTGTCTCAGCGCATACTTTTTTGGCCTCTTCGAGGGAAAGGCCTATTACCGAGGCCATGATGCCGGGATTCCGGCGCGAAGCTTCTTCCATGAATTGCCCGCGTTTCCTCACGATCGCGACCGCGTCCTCGAACGCGAGCGAGCCCGCGGCGACAAGCGCCGTGTATTCCCCCAGGCTCAACCCGAGCGCGGCTTTCGGGAGGAGCTGCCCGGAAAGCGGCGATGCCGATTCAAGCGCCCTCAGGGCCGCAATAGACGCCGTCAATATCGCCGGCTGGCAGATATCCGTGCGCGTCAATTCTTCCTTCGGCCCTTCGAAACAGAGTTTTGTTATATCGAAACCTAATATATAGTTTGCTTTTTCGAATATGACTTTAGCGGCGGGAAACTGTTGGTATAAGTCCCGGCCCATGCCGACATACTGGGCGCCCTGGCCGGGGAAGATTAGAGCGAAGTCTACCATTCTATTATGCAAGAGCCCCATACGAAACCGCTGCCGAAAGCCACCAAAAGGACCTTGTCTCCTTTTTTGACGCGGCCTTCCTTGACCGCCTCGAAAAGGGCGACGATAGCGGAAGCGGCCGACATATTGCCGTACCTGTCGACATTCACGAAGACCTTCTCCATCGGTATCTTCACGCGCTCTAATACCGCCTCTATTATCCTTATGTTCGCCTGGTGCGGTATGACGCAATCTATGTCTTTCGCGGTTAACCCGGACCTATGCAGGACCTTTGAGCACGCGTCGGTCATGACGCGCACCGCATTTTTGAATACATCGTTGCCCTGCATCTTAAGGAAATGCATGCCTTCGGTGACGGTCTTGTGCGAGGCCGGATGGACCGACCCGCCTGCCGGGCACATCAAAAGCTGGCTCTTTGTGCCGTCGGCCCCCAGATAGGAAGAGATAATGCCTCCTGATCTTACGGGCGCTATTACCGCCGCCCCGGCGCCGTCGCCGAACAGGACGCATGTATTACGGTCCTTCCAGTCCGTAAAACGCGAAAGCAATTCCGCGCCGATAACGAGCACGTTCTTGTACATACCGCTTTCGACGAACTGCTGGGCTATCGCCAATTCATGTATAAAGCCGGAACACGCTGCGTTGATATCGAAACAGGCCGCGTTTACCGCGCCCAGTTTCGCCTGGACGATGCAGCTCGTCGCGGGAAAAGGCATATCAGGGGAGATGGACGCCAATATGATAAGTTCCACATCCTTGATCTCGAGTTTTGCGTCCTTCAATGCCATCCTCGCGGCGTTGGCCGCCAGGTCGGACGTAACTTCTTTCTCGTCGGCTATCCTGCGCTCGGATATGCCGGTGCGCGTCCTTATCCACTCATCCGAGGTATCGACCAGCTTTTCGAGGTCGGCGTTGGTCAGGACCTTCTTGGGAAGATAAGCGCCCAGGCCGGTGATCCCGGCGGTTATCCCTGTGTGTTTTTTTGTTGTTTTGGATTTTGGTGTCATGAAATTTTTTTGACTGACTCGAGGATATGCTGGTTGACTTGATGTTCGACGAACGCGCCCGCCACCCTGATCGCGTTCTTTATGGCTTTCGCCGAAGAACGACCGTGGCTTATGATGCAGATGCCGTTGACCCCGAGTAACGGCGCTCCGCCATGCTCGGCGTAATCCATCTGCCTCTTGACAGCCGTGAACGCCGAGGCGGTAAGCAGCCCGCCGAGTATCCTGAGCGGGTCTCTCTTGAGTTCGTCTTTTATGAATGAGCCTATTGTGCTGGCTATGGATTCGGCGACTTTCAGGACGACATTGCCGGTGTAGCCGTCGCAAACGATTACGTCGAATTTCCCTGCGAATATATCCCTTCCTTCGGCGTTGCCCTGGAAATTAAGCTTGCTCGATTCGAGCAGCAGGTGAGTCTCCTTCAGGAAATCCGGGCCCTTGTTCGATTCCTCGCCTATATTCAAAAGCCCGATCGACGGGTTTTTCTTCCCCAATATATGCCTGACATAGACATCACCCATAAGGCCGAAGCCCATGAGATGCGAGGGTTCCGGATTTATCGTCGCGCCGCAGTCTATCATCACGATCGGCCCTTTCATGGAAGGAAGCAGGACCGCGATCCCGGGCCGCTCGACGCCCGGAAGGCGCCTTAACGACATTATAGCGGCGCTGACAAAAGCCGCCGTATTGCCGGCTGAGACGACCGCGTCGGCCTTGCCTTCTTTGACCAGGTCGGTCGCTACGCATATCGAAGAGTCTTTCTTGTTGCGCGCGCTTGTCGCACCGGGCTCGTCCATCCCGATCACTTCGGAGGCATGGTGTACCGTGACTCCGGTCGGGACTGAGCCGGCCTTCGAAAGCTCCTCGTCTATCCTTGCCTTGTCTCCGACTATCACGACCTCAAAACCATATTCTGTAGCGGCAAGGATCGCGCCCTCGACTACTACCTTCGGCGCGTAATCCCCTCCCATACCGTCAACGGCTATCCTCATTTCTTCTTCACTTCCTTAGTCTTGATGTTGATGACCTTGCGCCCCTTATAGTATCCGCAGCTCGGGCATATCTGATGCGGTCTTACGGGCGCGAAACATTGCGGGCATTTAGTGACCTCGGGGGTAGCCAGCACTTGGTGCGTGCGCGATTTATCGCGCCTCATTTTGGAATGTTTTCTTTTTGGTAATGCCATTTATTTACTCCTTCTTTAGTTGCCGCTTTTCTCTATACGGTTCCATTTCTGCACGTCTGTCTTGTGGCCGCAGCTGCCCTCGTTCAAGTTCTTGCCGCAGACCTGGCAGAGTCCCTTGCAGCCGTCCTTGCATAACGGCTTGACAGGGTATTCAAGTATTATCTCCGAGCGTATATCGTCGGTGAGGTCCAGGGTCGTCTTGCCCTTTAAGTCATAACTGAAATCGAAATCCTTTTTGAAATCTATGGTGTAGGAAGAAAGGCAGCGGCTGCATACCGCCTCGATCTTGCCGCTCGCGGAGACATGCGCGTATGCCTCGTCCTTATCCCTGCCTATAAAAACGGAAAGGGATACCGGCGTGACGAATTTCAGGTCGTCCCTCGCCAGGTCCAATTCCGAGGCGTTTTGCTTCTCCTCGATAGCGAGCCCTTCATTCGGGATATCGTTTATCTTTATCTTCATCTTGATTTTTGCGCCAGCGCCTTGGCGACGAAAGGCGGGACAAAGCTCTTTACGTCGGCCCCGAGCGCGAACGCTTCCTTTATAAGTTTTGACGAAAGGTAAGAATAGGATTCGGAGGGCATCATGAATATCGTCTCGATATCCTGGGCCAGTTTCCTGTTGGTCAAGGCCATCTGGAACTCGTATTCGAAATCCGACAGCATCCTCATACCCCGGATCATGACCCTTGAGCCCTTGCCCCTTACGTAATCGACGGCCAGGCCGCCGAAATCCTCAATGACAACGCCCCTCATGCCCCTGGTCGCCTTCTTGAGCATCGCTATCCTCTCATCCACGCTGAAGAGGGGTTCTTTTTCCGCGTTGTGCGCGACCGCGATTATAACGGTATCAAAGATCTTGAGCGCTCTCTTTATAAGGTCTATGTGGCCGTAGGTTACGGGGTCGAAAGTCCCCGGGTAGACCGCTTTTCTCTTCATTATTTGGTTTGGCCCTTACAGTAAAAAGAAACCAGCGTGTCGCCGTACCTTGCGGTACGAAAGAGCCTCAGACCCCCGCTTGAATCGGGTAACAGGTCATGCTTGGAATGCTCTATAACCGCTACGCCAGTTTCGGATAATATATCACAATCGGCCAGTAATGACAAGGTTTTTTTGGCGATCTCCTTATAATAAGGCGGGTCCATGAAGATAATGTCAAATTTGGCATTATTCCGGGCAAGCCTCTGTATAGCTGCCAAAGAATCCGCGAAAATGACCTCGGTTCGGCCCGGGCCTTGTCCCACACTTTCATGAAAGTGTGGGACAAGGGCGCCTATGTTCTCTTTTGTCGCCTTTATTGAGGCGCGGTTATTGTCCACAAATATGCAGGATGCAGCGCCGCGGCTCAAAGCCTCCAGGCCCATCGCCCCGGAACCGGCAAAAAGGTCTAGCGCCTCCGCTCCCTCCGCCGCCTCTCCCAGAATATCGAAAATGGCCTTGCGGACGTTATCAAGGGTGGGCCTTATGCCGCCCGGCGCCTTGATTATCCTGCTCCTGAAGATGCCGCTTGTTATACGCATATCATGCCTTGAGCTCCGTCTTCCCGGAGAACTTGCGCCTGATGATCTCCCTGATCTTCCTGTGCCCGGGCGCCTTAAGCTCGGGATCGCCTCTCACGAGGTCGAATGCCTCCTTGCGCGCTGCCTCAAGCTGTTTTACGTTCGCAACAAGGTTGGCGTAGCGCAATTCCGGAAGCCCGTGCTGTCTTGTGCCGAAGAATTGGCCCGGCCCGCGCAGTTGTAAATCCTCTTCCGCGATATTAAATCCGCTGGTCGTGCCGATAAGGGCTTTGAGCCGCTTCTTCGCCTCTTCGGATTCGGTATCGGAAAGCAGGATGCAATAAGAGCGCTGGTTGCCCCTTCCTATCCTACCCCGCAATTGGTGGAGCTGGCTCAACCCGAACCTCTCGGGATTTTCGACGAGCATCACCGAGACATTGGGGTTATCGATGCCGACCTCTATGACCGTCGTCGATACGAGGATCTGCGCCTTTCCGGATTTGAAATCAGCCATCACGCGTTCTTTCTCTTCGCTATCGAGCCTGCCGTGGACCAAGCCGACCTTAAATTGCGGAAAGACCTCTTTTTTGAATTTTTCATACATATCGGCCGCTGCCTTAAGGTCTTCTTTCTTGCCCTTTTCTATTAACGGATAGACGATGAACGCCTGGCTTCCGGCAGCGACTTCCTGTGCGATAAACTTATATATCCCCTCCCGCCTTTGTTCCCCGACCCAATAGGCTTTCGGAGGTATCCGCCCCTTGGGCATTTCGTCCAGTATGGAGAGGTCGAGGTCGCCGTACAGGGTCATCGCGAGAGTCCGCGGTATGGGCGTGGCGGTCATGAAAAGCATATCGGGATTAAAGCCCTTTTGCTTCAACTGGACCCGCTGGTCGACGCCGAACTTATGCTGTTCGTCTATCGCGGCCAGGCCCAGATCCTTGAATTTGACACCTTCCTGGATGAGGGCGTGGGTACCTATCACTATGTTCGCCCGGCCCTCTTCTATGAGGCGTTTCGCCTCGTCGCGCGCCTCATCTACGACGCTGTTCGTAAGTATGACGATATTTATGCCGAGCGGGCTGAGCAATTTGTTGAGGTTCATGAAATGCTGCTGGGCGAGTATCTCGGTCGGCGCCATAAGCACGCCCTGATAGCCGTTCGATACGGTCAGTACGAGCGCATACGCCGCGACTATCGTCTTTCCGGAGCCGACGTCGCCCTCTAGCAGGCGGTTCATCGGCTTCGTGCTGGCCATGTCCTTCTCGATGTCTGCTATAGCTTTTGCCTGGGCGCCGGTCAGCTTGAACGGTATCACCTCCTTGAAAGATTCCAGGAGTTCCCCCCCGACCTTATGCGCGACTCCGTCATCCGACCCCTTTATCCTGGCCTTCCTCTGCGCGAGCGCGGCCTGCAGGGCGAAAAATTCATCGAAGACGATGCGCTCATACGCGGTTTTGCGCAGGCCCTCACTCCTGGGAAAATGGATATTGAAGAGAGCTTCTTTCAATTCGGGCAGGTTATTCCTTGCCCTTAGACCGGCGGGAAGGAATTCTTCCGCGCCGTCGAGATACCTGTCGAGCAAGTTCTTGATGACCGAGCGCATACCCCTCTGGCTTATCCCCTCCGTCAGTGGGTATATCGGAACAATTCTCCCTGTGTGTATCAGTTCCGTGTCCCGCTCTTCCATGGAAGAGCGGGGCTCGCCGTCGTCTTTTATTATCTCGAACTCGGGGTTCGTTATCTGGATATCTTTGTACCTCTCGACCTTCCCGTAAAGGACTACCTTATCGCCGGATCTGAACATTTTCTGCATATACGGCTGGTTGAACCAGACCGCGTAGATGACGCCGGTATCGTCACCCACGGCCATCTTGAATAACGCCAGGACTTTACCCCGCCCGAAGCGGGGTTTGCCGCGGCGCAGGCCTACGGTAAGCACTTCCCCTTTTATCGTGGCGTAATCGCCCACCTTGACTTTATTAATGGAATTGAAATGGCTGCGGTCTTCATACCTGCGCGGGAAATGGTATAAAAGGTCCTCGACGGTGGCGATATCCAGGCGCGCGAGTATCTCGGCCCTCGCAGGCCCGACTCCCTTCACATACCGCACCGGGATCTCATTTAAAGGCTGATTTTTGGTGTTGATGTTTTGCCCCGCTTGTGTTATCATTATACCCCTAAATAATACTTCAAGGAGGAAGTCATGTCAAAGGTATGCGATATATGCGGCAAAGGCAAGATGGCAGGTAAGGCCATCAAACGCCGCGGTATGGCCAAGAAGGACGGCGGTGTCGGCCAGAAGATAACGGGCAGAAGCATAAGGCGTTTCGCCCCCAATCTACAGAGGATAAAGGTAAATCTGAAAGGCGTCATCAAGACCCTCAAAGTCTGCACTGCTTGCATCAGGTCGGGTAAGATAGTTAAGGCGTAGTCCCTCGCAAGGGGTTTAATTAAACTTCAGGTCCTTAAGCTGCAGTTGTATCGACTCCTGCCCCTGCCATACATTGATCAAAGGCGTAAAAGCGAGATCGAAGACCAGCGAGGCGGAATCGAGTTTATAATCAAGGGCTTTCTTGAAACCGACCGCCTCGTAAGTCAGTTCCCCGTCCGTCACCCAGATCTTCAGCGTATTATAGTTAAGTATCTTCGGCTTCGCTTTAAGCGATAGCCCCTTCACCGCGAATACCGGCTTGCGGTTGCCCACCCCGAACGGCTCTAGCAATTCTAATTCTTTGAGGAATTTCCTGGTGATATCCTTAAGGGATATCCACGCGTCTATCTCGAGACGCGGGACCAGGTCCAGGGGCTGGAGGACCTCGTGAGCGACGGCGTTCAAGCTGTCGCGGAAGGCGTCTATATTCTCCTTCGAGATGGTTATGCCGGCCGCGTGCTCATGCCCGCCGAACTCTATCAGGTGCTCCTTACATTTTGAGAGCGCATCGAAGAGATGGAAATTCCGTATCGAGCGCCCCGACCCCTTGCCCGTATTCTCGTTGAACGCGACCAGTATCGTCGGCCTGTAGAATTTCTCGACTATGCGCGAGGCGACTATGCCTATCACGCCGGGATGCCATTTATCGCCGTGGAGGACTATCACCCTGTGCTCCTTGAAATTCACTTCGCGCTCGACCTTCGATATCGCCTCTTTAAGTATCGCCGCTTCCATCGCCTGCCGCTCGCGGTTGCTCTTATCGAGGTCTTCGGCGAGTTTTTTCGCCTCTTCTTTATCGTCTGTCAGGAGCAATTTCAGTGAATGCATCGACGAATTCATCCTGCCCGAGGCATTCAGCCGCGGCCCCAGGATGAATCCCACAGTCTCGGTATAAAATTCTTTCTTCTTTCCTATACCTGCGACTTCCATAAGCGCCCTTAGGCCGGCCCTCTGCGTCTTAGCGAGATATTTCAAGCCGTGTTTTACGAGCACCCTGTTCTCCCCGGTAAGAGGCGCGACATCCGATATCGTCCCGAGCGCCACCAAGTCGAGGTCCTCTTCCCTGCTCCAACCTAATGCTTGCATTAATTTATACACGAGGCCCACGCTCGCCAGATGTTTATACGGATAACGGCAGCCCGGAACGAACGGGTCCAATATCGCTAATGCCTCCGGCAGGTTGCCCTTCACGGGCTGATGGTGGTCGAGGATTATGGAGTCGATGCGATGTTTATTTAAGAAACCTATCTCTTCGGCGGCCGTGATACCGCAATCGACCGCAATGACAAGTTTTGCGCCGTCCTTACGCGCGTTCTCAAGCGCTTCGAGATTAAGGCCGTACCCCTCCTTCACGCGGTCAGGGATATAATTGTGCGCGTGGACGCCGTATCTCTTCAGCGTCGCATACAACAGCGCCGTGGCTGTCAGGCCGTCGACGTCGTAATCGCCGTAAACGAGGACGCGCTCCTTATTTTCTATGGCGGACCTTATCCGCGCGGCCGCTTTCTCCATGTCCTTGAAAAGGAAAGGGTCATGGAGCGATGAGAGGCCGCACGACAGGAAACTGCGGGCTTCCTGCGGGTTATTTACGCTTCTTTTTATAAGAAGGCGGGCGAGGACAGGCGATATACCCAGCGCCTCGGCAAGTCCGGCGCCGGCGCTGTCGTCTAACGATTCCATCTCCCATGCCTTTTGCATATCAGGCGGGCTCTATATGGACTATCACATCTGTGACGCCGGGGAATTTTTCGCGAATGCGCTTCTCGATGGTAGTAGACAGGTCGTGGGCCTTCCCGACAGGCATGTTCTTGTCCACGGTCACGTGGAGGTCGACATGGATATCATCGGAGCGGCCGCGCGTCCTTATACGGTGGCAGCCGACTATCTCCTTTATATCGGAGAGCGCGTCGCATATTTGCTGCACTTCGATGACCGCGTAATCGGTTAGGACCTTCGAACTCTCCATGAGTATCCTGACCCCTATATACGCGATCAACAGCGATATTATTATGCCTGCGATGACGTCTATGATGGGAAGCCCCATCCTGACGCTGACCAGGCTGATCACGACCGTGATGGAAGTGAAAATGTCCGAACCCGTGTGCATCGCGTCGGCGACAAGGAAATCGCTGCCCAGTTGCTTTCCTCTTCTATATTCATATCTCATCACGCCTATATTGACTGCCAGGGTCACGCCCATCACAATGAAGCTGCCCACGTTTGCCACGGGATTGATAAGCTCCTGGTGGACCAGCCTGTGTATAGATTCCGTTATGAGTTTGAAGGCTATGAAGAAGAGCGCCACCGCGATGGCCATCGAGGCGAGGGTTTCATACTTGCCGTGGCCGTAAGGATGGCCGACATCCCTGGGCCGCGACGCCACCGCTATCCCGATCAGGCCGATTATATTCGACGACCCGTCCGAAAGCGAATGGAAACCGTCGGATGTCATGGCCAGGGACTGCGTCAAAAGGCCGTATACGATCTTGGCCACGGCCACTCCCCAGTTGAGTGCGAGTATCCAGATAAGGATATTTCTTATCTGTATATACCTATTATTTCCCAATTACTTTCTTCCTCGGCTGAAATGCCAACACAAGCGGGCTGGCGATATAGACGGTCGAATATACGCCGGAAACAAAACCCACCAGCAGCGCGAACGCGAAATTGCTCAGGACCTCGCCGCCGTAAAGGAAGATCGCCAATACCACGAGGAGCGTGACCCCCGAGGTCAATAGCGTCCTTCCCAGAGTCTGGTTGACGCTCAGGTTTATCACATCATACAGGCTCATCTTCCTGTTTAGCCGCAAATTCTCCCTTACCCTGTCATAGATGACGATGGTATCGTTTATCGAATAACCGGCGATGGTAAGGAAAGCCGTGACGCTCAACAGGTCTATTGCCCTGTTCGTCAACGCCAGGAAGCCCAACGCCACCAGGACGTCATGTGTAAGGGCTATGACGCCCGCCACAGCGAAATTAAAGTGCTTGAACCTGAAAGCGACATATACCAATATGCCGATCAGCGACCATATGATCGCGTATACGGCCTTTGTTTTGAGGTGCTTTCCCGCGACCGGCCCGACATGCTCTATCTTGAGCATCTGTATATCCTGGTCCGGGAAAGCGCTCTTCAGCTTGTTCGTAAGGTCCGTGCTCTTGTCGGCTGCGGTCCTTATGAGTATGACCCTCGGATTATCCTTGAACTGCTGGATCGAGGCATCCTCGAGGTTAAGCTCTTTCAGCGTCTTCCTGACGCCTTCGATATCCGGGGCGGACTTGAACATAAACTCCTGGAGCTGGCCTCCGGAGAAGTCTATTCCGTACGCCTTATCTTGTTTCGAGAAAAATGAGAAGAGCCCTACGCCTATCACGATGATAGAGATGGCATAAAATATCTTCCTCTTCCCGATAAAATCTATTTTTGTCTCCTTGATAAGCTTCAACATCGGCAGGGATTTTACCAGCCCGGCGTTCAGGAGGGTTTCCATTATGACGCGCGTAACGAAGATCGCCGTAAACATGCTCGCCATGAGGCCGATGGTCAGGGTCACAGCAAAGCCCCTTATCGGGCCTGTCCCGAACTGGAAGAGGAATAGAGCCGCGACCAGCGTCGTAAGGTTCGAGTCGAATATGGCGCTGAATGCCTTGTCATAACCGAGGCTGACTGCCTGCCGCAGCGCCTTTCCGGCCTGCAATTCCTCCCTTATTCTTTCATTGATAAGCACGTTCGCGTCGACTGCCATGCCGAGCGAAAGGGCTATACCTGCGATACCGGGGAGGGTCAGCGTGGCGGATATGCCGGGGAATACGTAAGGCAAAAATCCGAGGCATCCGAGGGTGAACAACAAGTTTAAGCTGAGGGCTACGTCGGCGATGAGACCGGATAGGAGGTAATAACCGGCCATAAATACAAGGATAAGCACGCCTCCTATCAAACTCGCCTTTATACCCTTATTGATGGAATCCTGCCCAAGCAACGGGCCGACAGTCCTCTCCTCTTCGATATACATGGGGGCAGGTAGCGCGCCGGTCCTCAATACCAATGAGAGGTCCCTGGCGTTCTCGACCGTGAACCTTCCGCTTATCACGGCCTCGCCTGAAGGTATCGCTTCCCTTATGACCGGGGCAGACTGCACTTTGCCGTCAAGGACTATTGCCAGCCTCCTGCCGACATTCTCGCTTGTTATCCTCGCGAATTTTTTCGCTCCTTCCGAATTAAACGTAATATTGACCGTCGGCTCGTTGAATTTGCTCTGGTCGAAATGTATCGCGGCGTTCGAGAGCCCCTCGCCTGTCATGACAGCCTGCTTTTCCAGCAGCAGCTTACCCTCATCGTCTAGGGAAGTCTTTAGCTCATAGCCTTCGGGGACATTGCCGGTCAACGCCTGCTTCATCTTTTCCGCGTCATCTGAGACCAGCTTGAATTCAAGCAGGGCGGTCCGCCCGATTATGCTCAAGGCGCGCTCGCGGTCGGTGACGCCGGGAAGCTGGACCACTATCTCGTCCTTGCCTTGCCTCTGGATAGACGGCTCCCTTACCCCGAACTGGTCTATCCTGTTCCTTATGACCTCGATAGCCCTGTCGCCGGCGTCTTCACGCGCGTTCTCCGGCAGGTGGCTGGTATCGACTTTAAGCAAAAGATGCATCCCGCCCTTCAAGTCGAGGCCGAGCTTTATCTTGCCTTCCTGTATCACCTTCCCGTCTTTATCCTTGACGTCAAAAGGCGGATAGATGAGCCAAAATGAAGCCGCTATTAAAGCGAATATTAATCCCGCTTTCCAGGGAAGCCCTCTGTTCATTTCTCCTCTCCTGTCCTCTTCTTTGTCGTGTAAGCTATCGCGTATTTCTCGACTTCCATCTTCGAGTTATCGTCAATGCGGAGGACCACGGATGTATCCTTTACGTTGACTATCGTGCCGTGTATCCCGCCGCTCGTGATGACCTCATCGTTCTTGGCGAGGTTCTTCACCATCTCTTCGTGTTCCTTCTTCTGTTTCTGCTGGGGTCTTATGAGCAGGAAATAAAATACCACAAATATGAGGATCAGTGGTAAAAAACTTGCTATCGCGTTTGCGCCTTGTTGTTCCATCGTCTATCCTTTCTTTTGTGCCGCCGTTGTCCCGGCGGGTTCGTACCTCTCCATAAAATCATCCCTGAACTTTACGAACTTTCCGCCCCTTATCGCCTGTCTTATCTTTTTCATTAGGCCTTGGTAAAAATATGTGTTGTGCAGCGATACCAGCTTCAGGCCGAGGATCTCGTCGGTGTTGAAGAGGTGCCTGATATAACTCCTTGTATGGTTCCTGCACGCGTAGCAGCCGCACCCCTCTTCTATAGGGCCCAGTCCCTTCGCGTTCACCGCCGTCCTCACGGAGAAACGCCCGTTCGAGGTAAAAGCGGTGCCGTTCCTGCCGTTCCTGGTCGGGACGACACAGTCAAACATGTCGATCCCGGCGGATACCGCGTCGAAGAGATCCTGCGGCTCGCCGACACCCATGAGATAACGCGGTTTACCCTCCGGCAGCAGCGCTGCCGTGAATTGCGTCATCTCGTTGGTGATCTCCCGGGGTTCGCCTACCGCGAGTCCGCCCAACGCGTAACCGTCAAAATCCATCTTGACCAGCATCTTCGCGCTATCTTCCCTCAGGTCCTTATAGGAGGCGCCCTGCACTATACCGAAGATGGCCTGCTTCTTATTGGGCTTGGAATCGAAATCCTTTTCAAACCGCTCCCTGGAGCGCCTCGCCCACTCGAGCGTCCTTACGGCGGCGCGTTTCGCCATCTCGTATTCGCATGGATAATGGACGCACTCGTCAAGTACCATCATTATATCACTTCCGAGGCAAGTCTGGAACTCCAACATCTTCTCCGGCGTAAGCATATGCTTCGAGCCGTCTATGTGCGACTGGAACTCCACGCCTTCGTCGCTCACTTTCCTCAGCACCGCGAGGCTAAAAACCTGGAACCCGCCCGAGTCGGTCAATACCGGCTTCTGCCAATTCATGAATTTATGGAGGCCGCCCGCGTTCTTTATTATCTCTTCGCCGGGACGCAGGTAGAGGTGGTACGCGTTCGACAGGAGTATCTGCACGCCGCAAGCGTCCAACTCGTCGTTCGAGAGCGTCTTTACCGTCGCCTGCGTCCCCACGGGCATGAACGCCGGGGTATCAAACTCTCCGTGCGATGTCTTTACCTTCCCCACACGGGCTTTCGTCCCCTTGTCTTTCGCGATTATCTCTATCTTCATATTATCAACATCGAGTCGCCGTAACTGTAAAACCGGTACTTCTCTTTCACGGCCTCGTCGTAGGCCCGGGAAAGGACTTCCCTGCCGCAAAAAGCCGCGACGAGCATCAGAAGCGTCGTTTTCGGCAGATGGAAATTCGTCACCAGCGCGTCGACAAATTTAAAATTATACGGCGGATATATGAAAAGATTGGTCCATCCTTTGCCCTTCTCGACCCGGTTCTTCGAGCCCTTTACGAGTTGCGCCTGGTTCTCCAGCACCCTGCAGGTAGTTGTCCCGACCGCGAATATTTTACCGCCCTTCTCTTTAACATCGTTTAACCTCAGCGCGGCCTCTTCCTTAAATTCAAATACCTCGGGCTCTAATTTATGCCTAGAGACCTCGTCTACCGAAACCGGTTTGAACGTCCCATACCCGACATGCAGGGTCACCGACTCGACCTGCGCACCCCTGGCTTTGATCTTATCCAGGGTCTCGTCGGTAAAATGCAGTCCGGCGGTCGGTGCCGCGACCGCTCCCGGCGTCCTGGCATAGACGGTCTGGTACCTCTCCTCGTCGGATTTCTCCGGCAGACGCTTTATATAAGGCGGAAGGGGCACTATGCCTATCTTATCCAGTATAGCCCCGAAATCCGCGCCGTTTATGCTGAATTCGATAAGCCTTATCCCTTCGCTCTCGCCGCGGATGACGCCGGTGAGTTCGGCGGCGCCGAACGTGAACTTCGTGCCGACTTTTATCTTTGTGGAAGTATCTATCAGGCACTTATAGAGCCTCTCGCTCATCTTTTCTATGAGCGTTATCTCGGCCTTTGCTCCCGTATCCGCTCTCTTCGCCGGAAGCCTCGCCTTTATGACCTTCGTGTCGTTTACGACGAGGCAATCCTGGGGCCCGATATAATCGACGATGTCGCGGAAGTTCCTGTGTTCTATCTTCTTTGATATCTTATGGACTACCATAAGCCGTGAGGCTTCGCGCGCCTGCGCCGGATATTGCGCGATAAGCTCTTCCGGAAGTTTATAATCGAATTCGCTCAGTCTCATTTCGCGTCCTTAAGATAGGTTATCTTTGAGCCGGGATAATAAAATCCAAGTATCTCGTCCGCCTTCTTGCCGGCGCGGGACATGTAATATGCTCCCCACTGGCAAAGGCCTACCCCGTGCCCCCACCCCAGCCCTTCGAAGGCCACATATTCCCCTATCACCGTGACCTTGAAATTCGTGCTCCTTACTATATCGGCCCCGATCATCCGCCTGAAATCCTTCGCGAGGAGGACCGCCTCCCCTTTGTCGCCCTTGATCTTTAATTCCAATATCCGGGCTGAGAACGGATCTCTTTTCACGGCTTCAAACCCGATTATGTCACCGACAGGATAGCCGGCGCCCGCGAGTTTCTCCTCCGCCTCTTTTACCGACATCCATTTTTCCCAGTAAAAGTGCGGCGATTTCCTGCACCACCTGCACTTTACCCCCTTCAGCGGAGGGAGGTCGATGTTCCAAAGGTAAGCGGCGTCGAATGTGCTGCCGCCGCATGTGGCGTGGAAAAAAGCCGGGAATATAACCCCGTTATACGTCAGGACCTGGTCCCTCGTCTCGTCCACGGCCTTGTTTGTCCGCCATTTCTCGGAAAAGATACCTCCGTAGACCTGGGAACTCACATCAGCCGTGACATCATAATCTTTCGCCTTCGATTCTTTTATCTGGCTCAACGCATAGGTCCTTGCAGCTATCGCCTGGGCCTTAAGCGCCTCCATCGGCCACCACGTCGAGACCTCGTTGCGCATGACGCCGTAAAGGTATTCTTCCAGGTCAACCGTATTTACGACGGTCAATTTCATTCCGTCCTTAAATACCCTTATCTCGCCCCTGAATATGCGCCCGTTTATATAGACACGCGAGCCGCCTACGGGTTCCACCGAGATAGCGTTGGCGCTGATCTCCTTACCGTCCAGACCGAATCCCGTATCGGTCGCTATAAGGCCTGTTTCGGGCAGGTACTTCTCCTCCAGTAGGACGCTTTTTGAGAGATGGTCTATTATCCTGAAATTCCCGGCGATGAAGATCCTTACCGAATCGGCGCCCTTTGCGACTGCGACGCGGACGCGGACCGGATCGTGCGCGGCGGTGAACTCCTGTAAGCAGTGGACCGCAGGAGCGGTAATTACCGATATTGCCGCGAAGATCGTCAAAAAACAGAGGCGGGTTCGCATGACCGGTTAAAACAACTCCTTCTGGGATTCTTTTTTGGAGGGGACTTTAAAATGCTCATATGCGGACTTTGCGGCTTCCCTGCCGCGGGGTGTGCGTTTCAGGAATCCTATCTTTAACAAAAACGGCTCGACTACGTCAGAAATAGTATCCGCCTCTTCATTCAATGTCGCAGCAAGGGATTCTATTCCTACCGGCCCGCCGCTATACGTATCTATGATAGCTTTCATCACTTTCCTGTCGAGGGCGTCGAGGCCCATCGCGTCGATGCCGAGCATCGCCAGCGCTTTGTCCACGATCTCTTTGTCTACCTTCCCCGCGTTCTTCACCTCGGCGTAATCCCTTACCCTGCGCAGGAGCCTGTTGGCTATGCGCGGAGTCCCGCGTGCGCGCTGAGCAATTTCAACGGCGGAATCTTTATCGAGCGTTATCTTGAGTATTTTAGCGGAACGTTTGATTATATGAACGAGTTCCTCCGCGGGATAAAAATCGAGGCTGTAGAACATCCCGAACCTGCCGCGCATCGGTGCGCTCAACAGGCCGGAGCGGGTCGTCGCTCCGATAAGCGTGAACGGTTTTAGATTGAATTTAATAGTCTTGGCGTAAGGGCCTTTGTCGATGACAAAGTCTATCTGGTAATTCTCCATCGCCGGATAAAGGAACTCCTCCACGATCTTAGAGAGCCTGTGGATCTCGTCTATGAAAAGGATATCTCCATCGCCGAGGTTTGTAAGGATTCCGATCAGGTCGCCGGCCTTCGCGATAGCCGGCCCGGACGTGGCGGTTATCTTCGTCCCCATCTCGCCGGCTATTATATGGGCTAGCGTCGTCTTGCCGAGGCCCGGCGGGCCCGAAAACAGGATGTGCTCGAGCGGGTCTTTCCTCTTCTTCGCGGCCGACACGGCGATGAGCAGGTTATCAACGACCGCCTTCTGCCCTACGAACTCCGTGACCTTCGCGGGACGCAAGGAAAGGTTTAATATTATATCTTCCTCTGTCTCCTGGCTGAAGACGAGTTTTTCGCGCAACCGCCCTTCTTTATCTTTCTTCTCTTCGCTCATTTGGAATGTTTCTTATGTTTATAGACTTCGTTTAACAGGTCTTCGGCGGTCTTGATGCCCGGCGAACGCTCGAGCGCCTTCCGTATCATCTCTTTCGCCTCCGGTTTCTTATACTGCAATTGCAGCAGGATCTCGGTCGCCTCTTCCACAAAATCCGGTTCCTTGGTGACCGTTATCTCTACGCCGTATTCCTGTATCAGCCCGAACTTCCCGAGCTTATTCTGGAGCTTAGCGACGATCTCCTTGGCGCGCTGTTCCCCGATGCCTGGCAGGGATTTTAGCGCGGCGAGGTCACCGTCGGCTATCGCTTTTACTATCTGAGGTATAGAGGCGTTTAAGGCCCTGACCGCAGCCTTGGGCCCGATGCCGGAAACCGTGATGAACTTCTCGAAAAATTCCTTTTCTATCTCGTTTAAGAAACCTATGAGGACGGGTATGCTGCGCGCGGGGTCGGTATGGTGGTAATGGTATGTTATCAGCTTGATGGAACCGTCCGGGGAGATGTGTCCGTCGATCGACTTCATCACGCAGCCTGGGATCAATACCTCGTAAGAGATACCGCCGTCGACATCGATGATGAGGGATGAGCTTTTGCGTTTGGCTATCTTGCCGCGGATATGAGATATCATCTTGACCCCGCTATCCCGTCCATCCGGGAGATGTGTGCGTGAGCGACCGCGAGCGCCAACGCGTCAGAGATATCAGGCGGGTTCGGGGCCGACTTCATATTGAAAAGGTTTTGTATCATGCGTTGCATCTGGTATTTGCTCGCGTGGCCGGCGCCTGTGACCGCCTTTTTGACGCGCGTGGCCGAATATCCCACCAGTTCCGTCCCGGTCTCTTTCGCCAGGAGGCATATCGCGCCGCGGGCATGGCCCATAAGTATGGAGGTGGCGGGGTGCCTGTAATGGGAATATAACTGTTCGAGGACCAGCACGTCCGGCTTCGACTCCCTGACGAGGCCTTTTATCGCCTTATATATCTTCTCTATCCTTGCCTCTACTTTTTCTTTCGCCGAGGTCCTTACGACACCCGCTTCAATGAGCTTTATTCCCTTAGGCCCGGCCTCTATCAGGCCGTAACCGGTCATGCATAAACCTGGGTCGATGCCCAGTATTTTAACCCCGTTAGAAATCGGATTTCTAACGGGATTTGTCATTCCTGCTTCGCCTGTTCCAGTATCTCGTCGGGAATATCGAAATTCGCGTATACGTTCTGGACGTCCTCGTAATCTTCCAGCGCCTCGACGAGCGCCAGGACCTGTTTCGCGGGGCCGCCGGCGACCTTTACCGTCATTGTCGGGACACTAGTCACCTCGGCCAGCTGGCATTCGATCTTGTTGTCATCAAGCGCCTTCTTGACCTTCTCGAAATCCTTGGGGTCTGTCGTTATCTCGTAGATCTTATCTTCGGTCTTCATGTCTTCGGCGCCTGCGTTGAGGGCTATATCCATAAGCTTATCCTCGTCGATCTTCGTTTTTTCGATGACGATCAGCCCCTTCTTATGGAAAAAGCGCGCGACAGCGCCCGGGCCGGCCATATTGCCGCCCTTGCGCGAGAGGATATTCTTTATTTCTGCCGAGGCCCTGTTTTTGTTGTCGGTCAGGGCTTCGACCATTATCGCTACGCCGCCCGGCCCGTAGATTTCATAATTGATAGTTTCATAGATCACGCCGGGAAGCTCGCCGGTGCCCTTCTTTATCGCCTTTTCTATGTTGTCTTTGGGCATGTTCACTTCTCTGGCCTTTGCCAGGGCAAAGCGAAGCCTCGGATTCACATCCGGGTCGCCGCCCCCGTCCTTCGCGGCGACGGTGATCTCTTTGGTAGCTTTGGTAAACGCCCTGCCTTTTACGGCATCAGCGGCGGCTTTTTTGTTCTTTTGTGTTTTCCATTTTGAATGTCCGGACATCTCAGAAAATACCTCCGATTTAGATTAATTTTTCGTGGAATTTGAATACAAAATTATACCATTTTGGGAGTTAAAATGTAAAGGATTTTTGGGCGGGAACCGCGCTATTTATGGTGCTCGTGGCCGTGGTTGGCGTGGCCGCCGGCTGCTTCTTCGGCCGCCTTCTTGGTGTTAGCGACTATCAGGTTGGTGATCTTGGCGGGGACTTCCTCGTAGTGGTCGAACTTCATCGAATATGAGCCGCGGCCGCCTGTCATGGAACGGAGTTCGGTCGCGTATTTGAACATCTCGGACAGGGGTATCGTGGCCTTGACATATTCCTGCTTGCCCCTTCCCTCGATGCCCATTATCCTCCCGCGGCGGGAGTTAATATCGCCGGTTATCTGTCCGAGGTGATCATTAGGGACGATTATCTCAACGCTCATTATCGGCTCCAAAAGGACCGGGCCCGCCTGCTCCTGCCCGCTCTTAAAGGCCATCGAGCCGGCTATCTGGAAGGCCATATCCGAGGAGTCGACTTCGTGGAACGAGCCGTCGTAAACGGTCACCCTGATATCAACGACAGGGTATCCGGCAAGGAAGCCCTTGTTCATCGCTTCCCTTACCCCTTTCTCGACCGACGGAATAAATTGCCTGGGGATCGCGCCGCCTACGACCTTATCCACGAACTCAAATTGCTGTCCGTGCGGCAGGGGCTCAAGTTCGAGCCAGCAGTCACCGTATTGCCCGCGGCCGCCGGACTGCCTCTTGAATTTGCCCTGTATCTTGACGGTCTTTTTTATTGTCTCTTTATAGGGGACTTTGGGAACGCCCACCTCTACATCGACGCCGAAACGCTTCTTCATCCTGTCGAGCATGACATCCAGGTGGAGGTCTCCCATTCCCGATATAACGAGCTCGTGGGTCTGTTCGTCGCGGGTTATCTTGAATGTCGGGTCTTCCGAGGCGAGCCGGGTCAATGCGCCCATTATCTTCTCCTCGTCCTGGCGCGTCTTGGGTTTTACGGAATCGGATATGCACGGCTCCGGGAATGTCGTCGCAGGGAAGACGATGGGGTTCTTCTCGTCGCAAAGGGTGTCGTTATTGTGGGAATCCTTGAGCTTGGCGACGGCGGCTATATCTCCGGCGCCGGCCTTCTGTATGGGCACCTGCTCCTTGCCCTGCAGGACATAAATCTGCCCTATGCGTTCCTTGAGGTCCCTCGATGAATTATAGAATCCGGTGTTCGATTCTATCGTCCCTGAGAATACCCTGAAGAGCGTAAGGTGGCCCACGTAAGGATCGAATATATCCTTGAATATGAAAGCAGAGAAGGGTTCGGTATCGACGGGATTTCTCTTGGCCGGTTCTTTCGTCTTCGGGTTTATGCCCTCGACCGGCGGCCTGTCTGCCGGCGACGGAAAAAGGTCGACGATCGCGTCCAGGAGCTGCGTCACCCCGATATTCTGGACTGCCGAGCCGCAAAAGACCGGGATGATCTTTCCCGAGATACACGCCGACTTTAGCGCCTTGGCCATCTCCTCCTGGGAGATCTCTTTGCCTTCCAGGAATTCCTCGGTAAGCGTGTCGTCGGTCTCGACGACCGCGTCGAGCAACTCTTCCTTATATCTGCCGTCCTTCGGCAGGACGCCCTCTACGCCTTTGAGCGAAAGCTCCTCCCCTACGGGAAGCTGGAGCGCGACGCACTGTTTCCCGAACCTGTCACGTATCGAGTTGAGGGTATTCTCAAAATTGGCGTTCTCTTTATCAAGTTTATTTATGAATATCGCGCGAGGGAGGTTCCTCTCCTCCAGGAATTGCCATACGCGTTCGGTCCCGACCTCTATGCCGTGGACCGCCTCGATCAAAAGCACGGCCGCATCAGCCGCCCGCAGCGGGGCTATCACGTCGCCGACGAAATCGGCGTACCCCGGCGTATCGAGGATATGGACCCTTGTGTTCTTCCAGATAAGGTGAAGGAATTTCGAGGTGATGGAGATCTTTCGTTCTATCTCGTCGGCATTGTAGTCGGAGTGGGTGTTGCCTTCCGCTACCTTTCCGAGCCGGGTGGTCATCTTGGCGTTAAAGAGGAGCGCCTCGATCAGTGAAGTCTTCCCCGAACCGGAATGCGAGACAAAAATTACGTTACGGATGTTCTGCGCGGGGTATCTATCCATAAGTATTAGTCAATATAACGTAGGCGCAAATCCTTGTCAAGCGGAAAAAACGGCCTCTTATCTTGTAACGGTCAGGTTGATCTCTTTCCGCGCGTCGGCCAGCGTCGAATCGATGGAATTTTTGAGGAATTGCGGATTGAGCATCATCGAGGTTGGCCCCTGTCCTACTTCGCCAGGTTTCTTTTGCGCGGCAAATTCCATCGAATAGGCCGTATTAAGAAGAACGAGCTGGCGGAAGGATACTTCCAGGCTACCATGCACCTTGGGGTATAACGTTTCGACATTGCCGTTCGAGTAATCCATGAACATCCGCATCTGGTCGTTCGTCATCCGGAGCCATGAGGCGGACCATTCATCCCATTTCTTCTTGTCGAAATTCTTTTTGTTCGTTTCGTAGGCCGTATTCAAATCGTTGTAAAGCGACTGGACCCTGTCCGCGGTCTCGGTGAGACGCTGCTTATCGCTCTTCTCCCTTTCGGATACCTGCGAGACGGAACCCACAACTAGGTCGCATGACCCCGCGGCTATTTCCTTATTATCCGCTTCCGCTCTCGCTTCGATGGCGTATTTACCAGGCGAAAGCTGTCTTTCGAACGGCTCGATAAGAGTGAAAAAATCACCGCTCCGGACGGTAATACGTTTCGTTATGAGGACCTTGTCCTGCCTCTTAAAATTGAGCGTAAGTTTTGTCCCGCGCGGCAGGTCGGCCTTACCCGTGATCCTTATCTTGCTCTTTGCGTATTCGGCTTTTAAATTTATGTTCGAAAGCGTTGCCGGCGCGTTAGTCCTACCAGGCGCCGTCTCTTTGGAGTCGGGATTGGAATAACCCTCGGCCGGCTCTTTTATCTCAAAAGATTTGATATCTTTCCTGCTCAGCTTCATCTTTCCGGAGCCCAGCTTTATCTCTATATAATCATCGGGCTGGCCTATTATCTGCCCGTTAAGCGTCCTGCCGTTCTGGAGAGTTATTGTATCGGCACGTGACGAAACCGGCATAGAAATAACTATCGCGATTGTCAACAATATGAACGCCTTCTTCATGACCCTTCCCTCCAATATTTAATACGCGCCGTAGGCAGATAAGTGCATGTCAGGTCTTCAAAGACCGGGGTCTGCGAGCTTGTTGTATACTGGCCCTTGTTGATATCCGATTTGGCTAATGCGATCTTGTATTGTATCCAAGGGTTGGTCCCGCCTATGGCCGCGCCGTTACTGGCAGCTGCGGTCCATCCCGAATCTAACGCCGGGATATTATTATAGGAAGAGGCTGTCCTGAAATAAACTCCGGCGGTGTTACCGGACGGCGTCTGGGCCGACCAGGAGACGGTCCCCCATTTTATCGATCCTCCGCTGTAAAACGGCGTGGAGACAAGATATCCGCTCGGCGGGATACAGCGTATATCGTCCCAATGCGTCTGCATCTCGGTGACGGCACCGGCATAAGGCCAGGTGTCGTTAGCGCCTATTATATGTTGTCCCCTATCAAGGTCAGTCCAGTCAGCGCCCAGATACTGGTTGTTTGCCACAAATTTGAATATGGGATTGGAGGGATAACCGGCCGCCCAGTTCGGATCACTATTTTCTATAACTCCATTTACCCAACTATAATAGTAGTCGCTATCGGATCCTATCATCGCCATGACTTTCTCCGCAAGATAATCAAATTGCGGATGGAAGAACGCACCCTGATAGAGCCGTATCTCGCAAGTGTCCCCGTCCGGCCAGAGAGGTCTGGGCTCGGTCAATACCTGGACGGTTCCGTGCGCATCGGTTAACAATGTCTTGTAACCATTAGGTTGCAGGCAATTCGCCCACTGTTGAGGATCATCAGCAGAGCCTTTGGCGAAAAGCCAGCAACCGCAGCCGGTCCCTTCCGGCTGCCAATAGTGATAACTGCCCGGCGCGGGAATAGGTTCCAAAGCGGTATTGGTTTTGCCCTCCGGACTGTATATATACACCGGGGCATCGCCGTTATAGGCGTCATAAACAGGAAAAACTTGTGGGTCGTCCAAGATGTAATTAAAAGGATAAACTGGATTTTGATGATAATCTAGTTGGCCATTACCGTTTTCGTCATAATAATAAATACTTTTATAATTACCCGATTGGTCTCTTCCAGCACCAGGATAAAGTCCCATAGGAGGCGCCGGCGGAACCGCAAACGGATATAATATCCCGTTCCCTCTCCAGGCTATCCTGGTAGACGGGGCAGGCTCTTTCAGATAAGCCCTCACGAACACGCTTTGGGTATCAGGCTTAAAATAATACCTGTTCAGCTCAAAATGCTTCGCCTCAAACGTATTGCATTTGATGTAAATTTCGTTGTCGCCGTCCCCGTCGTTATCCCTGACATCCTGAAAACTTATATTTAAGGTCACGTCCGGGATATTCCACCACGAGCGATTCCATTGATAGCCCTTCATCATGGCGGTGGAAAAAGCCGGGTCTTCGTCGAAATTGTCCCAATAGCCGAGTTTTACCGAATCAGGCGTTTTGGTATATGTTCCGGCCTCTTCCCAGCGCATCTTTGAGGCGCCGGCATCCCAGTAATCGCCCTCGGTCGGGCAGCTGTCGAGCCAGTTCACGTTAAAGACCTCGCCGTCGCGGAAATTACCCTGTTCATTGAACCAGGCGGCGCAAAACTCCTCTTTTGTCGTCTGGGTCCAGGTGCCGAAGACCTCCACCGTCGCGGTCAACTGCCTGGTCGCCGCCGTCAGGCCGCTACTTAGGACAGAAGCCGTGGAAGTTATGGTGTATATCCCCGCGTGGTTGTATGTAAGGCCCGTCTTCATCAGGGGGTCATAGCCGAGCCTTTCGGCCGGGACGACCGATGCGCCCGCCCAGCTGGCGCCTTTCCACTTTAACATCACCGTATTCCCGTAGGTGTTATCATAATATTCGATCCGGATCTTATGCCAGCCCGCCGCCTGGAACGTATAATCCCCGCTGTATTCGGTCTTGTCCTGGTCCTGCCAGCTCGTACCCTGGAGGACATTGGCCGTATTGTCATCCAAAAAAAGTTTGGCGCCGTCGTCGACCATCACGCGGAAAGTGATGGGCGCCCCGGTCTCATCCGGCATTATCTCGATATAACCGTCCCATATGACGCCGAACCTGTCGACTCCGAAATTCACGATAGTGGCAACCGAGCTTCCGCCGGCAAACTCTGCGTCGTGCGTCTCAGACCAGCCCACATCGGAAGGAGTGGACTCATATCCGTCCGTGCCGGGAAGCTGGGTGTCGTTCGGGGTTTGGTAAACAGGGCCAAGTTCGACGACCTTCTTGGCAAATCCCGCCTTATCTATGGTGACGTCCGGCGAGACCCCTGATATCCCCGGCCCGGATGCCCCCCCGTAATACTTCCCGAGAAGCCCGCCTCTCATTATAGGCTTATAAACCGTGATCTTGTCCTTATTGTTCGCGAAAGTATTCTGGTCTATTCCCGTCGCGGCCCTTATCTCGTTTATCGAATCAAAAGGTTTGTTCTTGCACTGCGCGGCTCCCTCGATATTGCCCGATATACCGCTTATTGCCGTGTTTGTCGAATCCGTATCCCTGTAATCTATTATGTTCGCGACCTGCTGATTTGTAAGGAATGTCTTAAGGATATCGATCTGACTGGCGTCCGTTTCGTCGAATGTATTGAGATTTACCTTATCTTCCTCGGACGTGATGGTAAGGGTATAGGTCCCTTCGCCAAGAGGGACGTTCGTTCCGCTGGAAACAACATAATTCGCGATATAAGTCTTGAGATTAGTATAGGAGACGGAGGTTACCTGTGCGCGTATATCCATCACCGCTCTCTTTATGCCCGCCTCAGCTATATAACGCGCCCTCGAGGAATTGAGGAAATTGGCCGCTTCCTTGCGCGTAAGGAGCATGTTCAGGGCAAAGCTTATCCCGATGAGCGATATCAGGCCCAAAACACCTATCGTCAACAGTAACGCTATGCCCCGCCTATTTTTCCCTGTCCAATGTTTCATCACGTTTCGAAATTCTCCACTTTTTTAATCCCTTCAGCTTATCCTCTCCACAGTTAGCACGCCAAAGGGATCGGTTTCTATATAAGTTTAGACGATAGAAACGGCCTTGTCAATGGTACTCTTTTGCTTTTTGGGATGAATTTATTGCTTAATAAATAGCCCTCTTCTACGGAATATAAACACCGGTTGAGAAGGTTTGGGTCTTTGTAGAATTCGGTTCCTGAATAGTTAAAATTATCTGGACTTTAGACGGCTTTTGCCCTGCCTGGGCGCCGCCGGCCCTTGAATCCCACGTAGTCGTTTGAGTGCCCGCGGAATCGAAAAAAGTCAGGGAGAATGCCGGCTGTGTAGCAGAAGCAACTACGTTATCGGCGATCTTGTGGTTCTGCCCGGCGTCACCGGCGTGCGCACTGAAGTCGTAGTCGGGCGGGGACGCAAGCTGAGGGTAATAATACCTGGTAAGTTCATGAGTAGTGCTGTTAAGCCAGTATCCCACCTGGCATAATTCAAACTTGACGTTAGGATCGTTCTGGGTAGGATTAAGCGCGGCGACAAAAAAGACTTCGCTCCCCCCGCTCGGGGTTACCCATGTGCTGCCGGAGCCGGAAGCAAAACCGCGGAACGTGATATCCGCATTGCCGGAATTCAAATATGCGGCCGAAAGGTCCCTCGTCATCATATCCAGGGAGGCGCGCGCGTTCTGATAGATCTCAAGATGGCCCTGGGTCCTGCGCCATGAATCCAGGCCGGCCTTGAAGACTATAAAGAGCGAGGTCGCGATTATAGAGAATATGACGGATACGACCAGTATCTCTATTAAGGTGAGGCCCTTTCTACGGGCCGAGCGACGCGATGATTGTGACGAAATTCTCATTAAGGGTTCTCTGTTTATAATTCCATGATACGGTTAACGTGACCTGTTGGCAATTTGCCGGCAACCCGGCGGTAGAGACCGTGACCATATAGCTGAACCTCGGATCGGAAAAAGCCGTCGCGGATGGAACAGCGGCGACCGGATAGCCTAACCTCTTTATCTCTTCCATCCGATCCTGCGCAAATATCGTGGCCTTAGTCAAATCGGCCGAACGGCTCGCCGAATCGAAACCGACCGGGAATAGCGCCAGGACCGCGAGTATCCCTATCATCAGGATGCCGAGAGAGATGACTATCTCTATTAAGGTAAAACCCTTTGCATTAGAAATGAATTTTATCATGGCATTGTTACCGCCCCTGTCACGGCATCCACTGTTATTGTCCTGAATTTTGTAGCGTCTTTTATTTCTGCGACCGTCACGCTCGCATCGATGGCGCTTGTAAGCCCGCCGTTCGGGGTGAATGTGACCGTGACCGTAGCGGTAAAATTTATGCCCGCCGGCAACTGATATAATTTTGTGCTATCGACTGTTGTGCCTCCGGAATCCGTAATGCGGTATGTATTAGGCGTAACGCTCGTATCGAATTCCGCGTTAAAATTGCTGTTCCGCGAAATGGCGTAACTCCTCGCCGTCCTGAGGACCGTGCCGACCTCCCTCTCCGCGGTCCTGAGGCCGGTAGATGACGAGAATCTACCGAAGAAAGGCACGCTCATAGCGAGAAACGCCAGGATGATGAACAGGACAATAGTCATCTCAATGAGAGTATAACCGGCTGCCCTTCTTTGCCCATAACGTAAGATCTTCATCGCAAAAGAATTATACCATATATTGACTTTGTGTCAAGGCGGATAGCGCGTAAAATAAAACCCCCGCATAGTGAAATGCGGGGGCTATTTATCCCGGCAGCGTCCTACTCTCCCGAGCCGTTGCCAGCTAAGTACCATCGGCCCTGAGGGGCTTAACTTCCGTATTCGGTATGGGAACGGGTGTGACCCCCTCGGTATAACCACCAGGAAACCTCTAGGTGGTTTGAATATATCCATACGGGTATATTCAAACCATCAAATATCGATGGTAGCCGCGGCCCCATACGGGACCGCGGACTACCACATTCAACAACTGCATAGCAGAATATTGACTACAACCCTGAACTTGCCACTTAAAATTTAAAGTGGCCAAGCCGATCGGCATATTAGTACCGGTAAGCTCGCCCCTTACAGGGCTTACACTTCCGGCCTATCAACCTCGTAGACTACAAGGTGCCTTAGACCATCTTGCGATGGGGGATACCTAGTTTTGAGGGGGGCTTGGCGCTTAGATGCTTTCAGCGCTTATCCCTTCCGAACATGGCTACCCAGCCTTTGCCACTGGCGTGACAGCTGGAACACCAGAGGTTCGTTTGCCCGGGTCCTCTCGTACTACGGGCAACTCCTCGCAAGTATCCTGCACCCGCGAAAGATAGAGACCGAACTGTCTCACGACGTTCTGAACCCAGCTCGCGTACCGTTTTAACCGGCGAACAGCCGGACCCTTGGGACCTTCTCCAGCCCCAGGATACGATGAGCCGACATCGAGGTGCCAAACCGGTTCGTCGATATGAACTCTCGGAACCGATAAGCCTGTTATCCCCAGAGTACCTATTATTCGTTGAGCGACGGCAATTCCACATTAAACCGCCGGATCATTAGGACCTGCTTTCGCATCTGTTCGTCTTGTCAGACTCACAGTTAAGCTCCCTTCTGCCCTTACACTCACCGTGCGATTGCCAACCGCACTGAGGGAACCTTTGTGCTCCTCCGTTACTCTTTAGGAGGAAACCGCCCCAGTCAAACTGCCCGTCTAGCACTGTTCCACGCCCTGTTAGAAGGGACGAGGTTAGAATTCTAATACAGTAAGGGTGGTATTTCAACGTCGCCTCCATCCCGGCTAGCGCCGGGACTTCAAAGGCTCCCACCTATCCTACACATACTGGACCAAAATCCAATACCAGAGTACAGTAAAGGTTCTGGGGTCTTTTCGTCTATTCGCGGGAAGACGGCATCTTCACCGCCACTACAATTTCGCCGAACCCCTC
>JAQUPL010000004.1 GCA_028716565.1 Candidatus Omnitrophota bacterium | reverse complement strand
TAACAAGTTAGCGGGCCTGACAGACCTTACATCCATGACCGAGTTCGTCATAGTATTCGACGATATGACCTGCGCAGCGAAGAAGCAGGGGACGATCTATATAGACGATATAGCGTTCGTCAAGTAAGACATGAAGTAATGGGGCTCCTTGTCGGGTTGACATTTGATATTAAGTCCCGCAAAGTCCCCAAAGGTTCTCCGAGTGATCTATGGGCCGAACACGACAGCGAAGAGACCATCTCCGCTGTCGTGGAGGCTATTGATTCGGGCGGTAACAAGGCGATACGTATAGGTTCATCCAAGCGCCTCCTCTCCGGATTATTCTCCCTGAAATTCGACATAATCTTTAATATAGCCGAGGGCATCTCCGGGAGGAACCGCGAATCCGAAGTCCCGGTGCTCCTCGACATCGCCGGCATACCTTACGCAGGTTCCGACGCGCTCACACTTTCCGTCTCTCTCGATAAGGTAATATCAAAAAAAATATTCATGTATCACGGGATCCCGACACCGGCATATTTCGAATGCGTAAAAGGCGGCAGGGCCGCCGTGCCCAAAGGATTAAAGTTCCCGTTTATAGTAAAGCCTCGATATGAGGGCTCGGCCAAGGGGATAGGCCCCGGTTCGGTGGTCCGGAATATGTCCTCTCTCGAGAAGCAAACAGATGAAATAATCAGGAAATACGGGCAGCCGGCCCTGGTCGAGGAATTTATCGACGGATGGGAGTTCACCGTCGGGATAATAGGGAACAGGGATCCCGTCGTCCTTCCGGTCGTGCAGCGCCACGTGGAGATCGAAACCGGATTGAGCAGCCATATTTTCGATAAGACCTGCGCGGACAAGCAGTATAGTTCATTCATGGATAGGCGGGAACTAAAATACAGGGATATTATGGATATAGACCCGGGACTCGAGGAGAGGATAAAGAGATTTGCGCTTAAGGCCTTCAATGGGCTGGAGTGCAGGGATTTCGCCAGGATAGACTTCCGCGTTGACCGGGAAAAAAGGGTTTATATGCTTGAGATCAACCCGCTCCCGTCCCTGGCGCGGGACGACTATTTTTCCATGGTCGCGGAACTTATGGGCGTCACTTATGAGAGGATGATAAACATGATGTTCGGGGCCGCTTTGGACAGGTGCGGACTGCGATGAAAGACGCGTATTCGCATCCGGGCTTCTGCGACGTCGCCTACGACTGGGACAGGAGGCCGGAATGCGATTTCATAGAGCGGTGCATAGAGAAATATTCGGGCGCGAATGGCCGTTCCGTGCTTGATATGGCCTGCGGGACCGGGATACATCTTATGGAATTCGCGCGGCGCGGGTACGAAGCGGCGGGCATAGACGGGAGAAAAGAGATGGTCGATTTTGTCCTGAAGAAAGCCGCGGCCGAAGGCCTCGACGTAAAATGCGCACAGGCGGACATGAAGGGATTTGATACGGGCCGCAAGTTCGGATGCGCGATCTGCATGCTCGATTCGTTCAGGTACCTGCTTACCGACGAAGACATACTGCGCCACCTAAGGTCCGTCGCCGCTTCACTTGATGGCGGCGGGCTTTATATCATAGACCTCTGGATGCCGGAAGATGACCGTATCGGCGGATGGGAGGACCTTTGCTGGACCCAGGAGCGCGGTAATATCCGCGTAGACGCGAGATATGTCCAGCACGGGGAGACTTTCAACCCGGAGGAGAAGACCTTCGATGACGAGCTCATATTTAAAGTGACCGGCCCCTCGGTCAATTCTACCGTGACCTCGAGGGCCAAGACCAGGGCACTGCTCTTCGCCGAGTTCAGGGAGCTCGCAGGGAAGAGCGGATCATTTGAATTTAAGGAAAAATTTTATAATTTTGACTTTAAATCCAAAGAAGGATATAATATTAAATCATTAAGGACGAACCTGGTCCTCAAAAAACGGAGGTAAGGAGATGCCAAAGAGACTTTTAAGGTGTTTAGTTTTTACTGTTTTATCCGCTGTTTTAGTCTGTCTTACCGGTTGCGCAGGCATAGAGCCTCCGTCCCCCAAACAGATAATCGAACACCCGTTCGGCACCTCTATGCTCAGGGCCGGCCTTGCTAAAGACCAGGTCCTTGCGCAATGGGGAGAACCGGACTTGAAGGAATTTGACAATACCGGCAAATGGGGCAACGCGAAGGAGAGATGGACATATTACGGGAGGATGAGCGGCCTGCCGGTAGACGAGGGTTACCTCACAAAGACACAGTATCTTTATTTTGACGGGAAGTACCTGGTCAGGTATAATGAATGACGAGTCGAAGAAATTCAATTGCTGCGTCCAGTGCAAGATCTTCTGGGATTGCAAGACCCGCCTGGATAGCCTGGCGAGGGGAGTGAAGATCCGCTGCTGTTCCTCCTGCGGCAACTTCGAATTGTGCAAGATAGTGAATGAAAAGATAAAAGAGGAATTTCAATCCCCGGCATTATAAAAAGGAACGCTTCTTCGCTTAGCGGGGCCGTCCCAGGTCCCGGGCTCTATTTCTTACCGAATAAATTCAATGTCGCGAGGGCGATGGCAAGCAGAAGGCAGACGGCTGCAAATCCGACGAAAGCCCTTGTCTCAAGGCCGTAAACGGGTTTAAGGATCAATCGTGAATAAATCCCGACCGCGAAGCTGAGTATTCCCGCAATTATTGATACAACGGCTAAATTCTTCATCGTTTACCTCCGATCTTTATTTACCCGTATCCAATTTAAACGCCAATTTCGATAGGTCGACGCTCTCTTTTATATAAATGCTTTGCTGGTTCGAGAGATCGATCGACTTTACCTCGTCTAACCTCCTTCCGTTTATATCGAAGACTACATTTACGACCGGACGCAGTAGATAATCTTCGTGGACTTCCGCTACTTTTCCGACTTCGTCGGTGTTCAATTTGACCCACGTCCCGATGGGGTAGAGGCTAACGCGCTTTATCAAGGCTTTAATGACTAACGGCGAGAACTGTTCCGATCTTCTTAATATTTCCTTGATCGCATCATGCGGGAAATACCCGTCCCTGTAAGGGCGGGGGTGCGTCATCGCCTCGTACATATCCGCTAACGCGATAATTTGCGTATATTCATGGGTATCTTCGCCTTTGATGCCGTCGGGGTAACCCGAACCGTCGATCCTTTCATGGACTTGACGGGCGATCTTGATAGCGAGCTGCAATATATCCTCTTTGGGCCCTTTTAGGATATCGGATGAGTAACGGGGGTGTTTTTTGACCTCATCGAATTCAGCTTCGTTTAACGGTTTCGGGGTTTCCACCAGATCCAGGACTTTGATCATCCCCAGGTCGTAAAGGTATGACGCGATCCCTAATTCCTGGAGTTTAGACTTGTTATAGCCTAATGTTGCCCCGATCAAAAGGGAGATGATGCAGGCGTTCACGGCGTGGCACCACAGATAGTTCTCGGGCGAGCACCTGCTTGTTAGCACCGTTAACTCGTGTCCGCCTAAACAGATCTGGTCTACCATCTTCCTTATCACGAGGACCACTTGCTGGCAATCGAACGGCTGGTCGTTTTTTACCTTATCGAAGATATCTTTTATCAGGTTATACGCTTCCTCATAGATCAGAAAAGACTCTTCTTTATCTTCCTTCATCTTATTTATCGCTTTCGAGATCTGGACCTGGTAGGTCGGCTCTTCCTTTTTAGATTCTTTACGGTCCATCTCCTTTATTGCCTGTGCGAGTTTAAGGTAAGATTGCTCCGTCTTTTTTTCCTCTTGTTTTTCCGCCGGCTCCTCTTTTTTATCTTCAGCCGGGGCTTTCGGAGGCTCGGGTTTCTTTGAAATTTTTTGCGTAAGCTTTATTAAGTCTGAAAGTCGTATCATCTTCTTATGACGCCGAAGTCCTCAGCCACTTCCTGCATGACCTTTTCATCCACGTTTGGCGCTTTGGCCATCATCCCCACTATCAACCCCATATCGCAGAGGTTATTTACGCGTCTTGGGATCCCTTCGGAGGCTTCATAGATAACCTTACAGGCGGTATCGGTAAAGATCTCATTTTCTCCGCCGGCTATCGTGCAGCGATGGATGATATACTGCTTCGTCTCTTCATAATCTAGTTTATTCAGATGATATCTTATGGCGAGCCGTTGTTCAAGCTGAGGGATCTTGTAAACTTTCTCTTTAAGTTCCGGTTGGCCGACGAGGACAAGGGTAAGAAGAAATCTGTTGTTTAACTGGAAATTAAGCAGCAATCTCAATTCCTCAAAGACCTCGGCCCTATCGATCGCCTGTGCCTCATCGATGATGATCACCGTCTCCACGTCATTATTTAAATCGGCATATAATTTTTCATTTAACATATGTAGCAGTTGCAGTTTGCCGCCGTTTACATCAGTGCCTTCAATTTGAAATAATATCTCCCTCAGGAAATCCCGGGGAGAAAGTTTCGGGTTTACGATCAAAGCGACTTTATACCGGGAGTCTTTCTTGGTGAGTTCCGAGATAAGCACGCGGCTTAAAATAGTTTTTCCGCTTCCGTATTCGCCCGTAAGCAAGGCGGCGCCTTTTCTTTCCCTTACAGCGTAGAACATGCGCATCAGAGCTTCTTCGTGTTTCGGGGAATGGTATAAAAAACGCGGGTCAGGGACGTTCTCGAAAGGTTTTTCTTTAAGCTTCCAATATTCCTCGTACATCGTTACCTCGTCGCCTTTTTACCGACGACCATTAAAGCAGCAATGAGGGTAAAGATTATAGATATCTGCACCAGGAGCAGTATAGCATGAATCAAGGGAGCTTTCAATAGAACAATTGCGCTGATCCCGAAGGCTAAGCTTACGAAATAGATAAATACCGTTGCCGTCAAAGGATTGAAACCCATGTCCAGGAGGCGATGGTGGAAGTGGTCCTTCCCGGTATACTCCAGCCATTCCTTCAGGTTTTTTACCTCTCCGTTCTTGATCCGCATGACCGTCGTGAAGATCACGTCGAAGATCGGGACACCCAGGATCAAGACGGGCACAACAAGCGCCACCGTATTATTGTATGCCCAGTCCCCTAAAATAGCAAAACCGGCCAAAATAAAGCCCAGGAAGTTGCTGCCGGCGTCGCCTAAAAAAATATTGGCAGGCCTTAAGTTATACGTTAAAAATCCCAGACAACTGCCTAATGCGGCCAATGTCAATGCGATAATGACCGGCTGCCCGGTCAATATCCCGATTATCAAAAAACAGGCCAAAGCTATCGCGCTGACTCCCGTCGCCAGGCCGTCCAGGCCGTCCAGGAAATTCAGGGCATTCGTTATGCCGACGACCCAAAATACCGTCAGCGATGCTTCAGCCATATCGCCCCATAAAGTGGGAGGAAGAAACGACAGGCAGACGCCGGATTTTATGATTATCGCCGATGCTATGATCTGGATTATAAGCCTGAATAACGCGGATAACCCTTTTATATCGTCGATCAGCCCGACGAGAAAAACCAAACTTCCGCCTAAAACCAGCCCTTTTATTTCACTCTGCCGCGGCCCCGCATATAAAATCGCGATCAAAAAAGAGAGCCAGATCACGGCTCCGCCCAGCAGGGGCACAGGCGCTTTGTGGATTTTTCTCTTGTTCGGAAGGTCCAGTATCTTAAAACGTCGGGCAATTAATTTCGCAATGGGGGTTAAGATAAGGGCGCTCAAAAAAGAGATCAATAACAGGATCAGCGGTTTCATATCTTTAGCAACAGCCGGTGGGACTTGAAACCTTCCGCGTATTTTACCCTTGCTTGAGTTCCCCTGAAGGCCGCCCAGGACCTTACGATCCCTAAAATGTTTGAATTATGGTTAGGCGTTTTTTTGATCTGGGAACGGTGGGACCTTAGAAGTTTTATCTTGGCGTTCAGCGTGTCGCTTATGTCTATGAAAATATCGGGGTCAAGCCCCTGGCTGCCGGGTAATTCGTAATGGAGGACATTTTTTATGGATCGGGCCGCCGCAAGGCTCGCTTTCCCGGCATTTCTATGGTCCTGGTGAATGTCATCCGGATAACAGGTGAAGACGATGTCGGGGTTAGTTTTATCGAGTATATCCTCGATAAAGGAGATAAGCGGTTGTCCTTCGGGGATCATCGCGTCGGGGAAATCTCCCCAGTATACCTTTTTTGCCTTCAGGAGTTTCGCCGCCTCCTCCTGCTCTTTCGTCCTTAATCCGGGGTTTCCGCCCGCCTCGCCTCTGCTTAAGATCAAAAGGCAGATCTTGTGCCCGGCTTTGGAATATTTTGTTAACGCGCCGCCGCAGCCGAATTCGATGTCATCCGGATGCGCCCCGATCGCTAATATATTCATGTTCGAGTTTTCCCGAGAGTATAGACAGGCTTTTTTGCCCGTAGTTAAAGATCAGGTCCATTATAGACATATACGGTATGAACGGGGAATATAATTGGTTATACGCGGGATGCGTGAAATCCTGGAATTTCAGCTTGATCTTCTCTTTGGCGAATTTTGCCGCGTCTATATAATCATATGCGCCGGTCCCGGACAGGTACGCGTCGGCGTTCAAGCATTTGCATATATTGATCAACCTGTCGGTGCTGTTGCCGTCGATCTTCAAGCGAGAGGCAAAATATATCTTTCGCTCGATCCCCAGGTAACTCAGTATATATTTTGTTATGAAGACGTTCAGGTCGACAAGCCTTTCCCATCGCTTAAAATATACCGCGTCGAGGAACGGGCCGTGCTCTTTAAAATGTTTTGCCCTGTTGTAGTTTATTTTGATGCTCTGCCAGTGCTTGTGCTGCCAACAGACCTTATTGTTTATCTCGACTTCATTTAAGGCCTGGCCGAAATGCCCTTTCGTTATGACGGGGACGGTCAGCCATATCCAGCCGTCCTTCGTCCTTATCCGGTTCCTGTTCTGGAAACTGCCCTTGGCGAACTGGACGTTATCCAGAAGGACGAAGCTTTCGGCACTCTCTATTTTGTCGAAATAACCAAGCCAGGGCAAATATTGGGGCTGATGGATAGAGATGTTCATCTTTTTATGAATACTACGCATTATGATTAGAAAACGCCCCCTTGTCAAGAAGAAAAATGGCCCGAAAAACCCGGATAAATCCATTGCTCAGCGGGGCGATAAACAGGGATATTTTTCGCTCCTTGACAACCACGTGTATTTTATGTATAATCATACAGCAGAAATAGTTGGGAAAATTTTAAGGGGAGCGAATTTGAATGAAAGTTAGGCAAGGGTCTAACAAAATAAAAGGATTTTTCAGCGACAAAATGGCGGGATTTTTTCCCGCCCTTTTGCTTTTTGCGGCGGTATTTTCGCTGTTTGCCGCCTGCAACGAAGCCGTCGCGGGAGACCTGGGCCTTGTAAAGAACGGAGATTTTGAAGTAGGCGATACAGGGCAATTAGGCTATGTAACGATCACTGACTGGAGCAGCTGGGGTAATAGCGGCTGGCATCACAACGATTATAACCATACGATCAGCGGCTCAAAGGCAGTAAAGATGTGGTGGGATGATTCTGGTCTCTGGCAGGACTTTGCCGTAACCGCGAGTACAGACTATTACTTTAATGCTTATTTTTATAATCTGTCTACCGACCCCTTGCACCTTTGGAATGGGTACCTTAAAGTCGAGTGGTATACATCAGGGAGTGCGAAGATCTCGGAAGATTTCATAGGCTATCTTTATCCGGACGGTACCGATCCTTATAATATTTGGAAAAATGTATCCGCAAAAATTACGTCACCGTCCACTGCTGCTTATGGCCGGCCGGTCTTTGGGATAAAGGACTGGGCCTCCGGTTGTAGCGGTGCGGTGAGTTTGGACGATTTGTACGCCGGTACATCCGCTCCCTCGGGGCCCACCGTGGGAGGCACCGTCTACACCGATGACACCGAAGCTACTCCTATATCCGGCGCGCCCGTCAGGGTGATCGTCTACGACAGCTCATTGTCCAGGACGTCCAGTTTTACGGCCACGACAGATGCCAACGGCGTCTATTCCGTGACCCTTCAAAGCGGAGAGCTCGGAGATAACGATATAATCAGTGCCTGCCTTACCGGCAGCGATAAGGCTACCTCAGTCTATAGATGCGGAGGCACAAGCAACGTATCCAACCTTAACCTTTATAAAGACCATGTTGTCGTGTTTAATAACGACACGACCAACATGACCAACGATGACCTTTACAAGGTTGACGACGGTAATGCAAATATCCTCTACTCCGTCTCGGCCGCCTCAGGCGGCAATCTAACCGTAGACAGCAATATCGAGCTCTTCCTGGAGGGTTCAAGCGCCAAGACCTTCGCCCCGGGCGGCAACGTGACCGTCCAGGGCACCGGAGACCTCCAGATAGAATCCGGCGCCACCTTAAGCATGGGCGCCAAGAACTTAAGCGTCTCAGACGATATAAGGAATGCCGGCACCATCTCCCAGTCCAGCTCCGGCACCACCACGGTAGCCGGCACGACCAAGCTTCTGACCGGAGGCGGCACGACCACATTCTATAACTTTACGGTCAACGGCACCTATACCCAAAATACTAATATCACCACCTCTAACACCTTGACGATAAACGACAATAAATCCCTTTCCCTGGATGCCTCGAGCGCGAGCGTGACCGTAGAGGTCGGCGGCTCGATAGTAAACAACGGCAACGCGGACGGGGAGGGCATAGTCTTAACCAACTCGACCAACAATATCATCATCAAGGGCTCGTCAGGCGCCAAGAGGGCCCTTACCAACAATAACATCGACTTCAATACCAAGACCGTCCACCTTAATAACATGGATATCCAGGTGGCTACCAACCTCGACGAGGCAGGCGACAGCATAGTCCTCGACTCGGCCTGCGAGTTCGACGCCGTTACCTTGAACGGCAACGCCACCACTTCTTTTACGACCGGAGCTTACACCGCGACGGTGGGAGGGACGATCACCAACACCTACGGCACAATTACCGTAACCGCGAGCGGAAGCATCGCGGCGGGCTCAAACGGCATTACCAACGGCAACGGCACGAACGCCTCCGTTATCACAAATAACGGTTCGATCGCCTGCGGCACCTTCGAGAACAAGGCGAGTGCCTCTTATACCGCTTCGGCCGGGGCAGGCAGGAGCCTGTCCTCAGCCGGTGCGATAACCATTAACGGCACTTTTACGGCTAACAGTTCGACCATAACCATGACAGGCGACGGCCACTTGACCGTGACCGGCACTTTTAACTACGGTACCTCTACGGTCAACCTGCAGGGTACCGGGAACTTAGTGAGCGACGGCTGGTTTCAGGCAAAATTTTATAACCTGACCTGCGCCGCCGCCGGTAAGACCACAACGGTTACCGGAGGCGACGCGTGGAACGGCATAGATGTGCGCGGGACCCTGACTACGGCGGCGACAGGCACCCTGACATCTGCGGCGGAAAGAAGGGTCGTGATGTATGACACCTCGGCAGTGGTCAACGGCGGTGTGATCAATGTGACCGAGCTCGAGTTCGCGATCGTCACCGGCGGCACCGCCACCCTGGGCGGAGGGGATTACGAGGATACGGCGATCCAAATGACCGCAGGCGGCACACTCACCCTCGGCGGGGATATAACCGATTCCGGAGATTGGCGGATAGGTTATAATGTCGGCGCCGAAAACAAGACGAGCATACTTAATCTCAACGGCAAGAACATTAACGTGCCTACGGCTAATATTAATGTCGGACAAAGCGGCTGTCTAACACGGGTGGGGCAGATAACCTGCGGAGCAGGCAGCATAACCGCGGCCACTCTCCATGTATTTAGCGCCGATAACAGCGGCGCTAAATCTTCAATTGACTTAGGAAGCGGTACCCATACATTTTCAGGCAATGTTACGATCGACGCGACCAATGGCGCCGCTCAAGCCCGCCTCACTCTTTCGAGCGCCACGACCAGCGTAGGAGGCAACTGGGATAATAACGGCACCGTTAATGCCGCAGGAACGCTTATTTTATACGGGACAACGAGCACGACATTCGATGCCGGCGCGCCGGCCACCTCCGGTTATAACAACATCCGGATCAACAAGACCGCGGCTACCGGTGCCGATGATAATGTTACCTTCCAGAATGACGCCCCGACGATAAGCGGGACATTGACCATAACAGACGGAGAATTAATACAGCAGGTCGCGATTACGACAGGGGCTGTTACCCTTTCAGATGCTACCTCAAAGTGGACCAATGTGACCGATAACGCCAACGTAACGCTGTCCGGAGGCGTCAGCAATGCCGGGATTATAGCGTTTGACGCGCCTACGGGAGACCTCATCCAGATAAGGTCGAGCGCCAGCCCGACCCAACGTAACTGGCAGGGCGCGGGCACCTTCACTATGGTAGACGTGGATGTGCAAGACCAGACCTGCATAGGAGGAACTCCCGCTACCATTATTGTAACAAGCGGTACAGACTCGGGCAATAACATAAACTGGATATTCGGCACATCGACTATATCAGGGACCGCTTTTACCGACGACACCGAAACCACGCCCATAACCAACACAGCCGTCACGGTAGTCGTTTATAACGGAGCCACGAGATCCGTCTACACAACCACGACCTCTGATCCCGGAGGGACATACACGATCACGAACGGTACCCTGGCCGATAATTATATAATCTGTGTCTATCTAAATACTGGAGGCGCCACAAAAGGGACCACGGCCTACAGGTGCTCCGGCGCCGGCAACGTATCAGGCGTAAATATATACCAGGACCATCTCGTCGTATTCAACACAGACACGACCAACATGACAAATGACGACCTCTACAATGCGGATGACGGGGATAGCGATGTGCTCTACTCCGTCTCGGCCGCCTCAGGCGGCAATCTAACCGTAGACAGCAATATCGAGCTCTTCCTGGAGGGTTCAAGCGCCAAGACCTTCGCCCCGGGCGGCAACGTGACCGTCCAGGGCACCGGAGACCTCCAGATAGAATCCGGCGCCACCTTAAGCATGGGCGCCAAGAACTTAAGCGTCTCAGACGATATAAGGAATGCCGGCACCATCTCCCAGTCCAGCTCCGGCACCACCACGGTAGCCGGCACGACCAAGCTTCTGACCGGAGGCGGCACGACCACATTCTATAACTTTACGGTCAACGGCACCTATACCCAAAATACTAATATCACCACCTCTAACACCTTGACGATAAACGACAATAAATCCCTTTCCCTGGATGCCTCGAGCGCGAGCGTGACCGTAGAGGTCGGCGGCTCGATAGTAAACAACGGCAACGCGGACGGGGAGGGCATAGTCTTAACCAACTCGACCAACAATATCATCATCAAGGGCTCGTCAGGCGCCAAGAGGGCCCTTACCAACAATAACATCGACTTCAATACCAAGACCGTCCACCTTAATAACATGGATATCCAGGTGGCTACCAACCTCGACGAGGCAGGCGACAGCATAGTCCTCGACTCGGCCTGCGAGTTCGACGATATGACGGTCACTGTCGGCACGCTTGATAATTCGGGAGGCCACACTTTAATAGTCGGCGGTAATTGGGAGGTCTCCGGCACAGGGACTTTCACACCGGGCACAGGCGCATCCTGGGTAAACCTATCCGGCGCCGGGAAAAACATAACCACCACCTCCAGTAACTCCGATGCTTTTTATAACCTGGATGTCTCAGGCAGTTATACCCTGCTTTCCTCCATAGATCTTACCCAGCATATTAAGATCAGCAGCACGGGTACCCTGGATGCTTCTAACAAAACTATCACTCTGACAGGCGCCGGCGGCAACTTTGACGTGGACGGCACCTTTATTTACGGTACCTCTACGGTCGTCATCCAGGTAACTTCCGAGATACAGAGCGCGGCCGGCAGCGGCGGAGTCTTTAGAGCCGGATTTTATGATTTGACTATCGGTAAAGTGTCCGCGACTCCTACCGTAACAGCCACTTCCGATGCCTCGTGGGAAGGCATACAGGTTTATCATACCCTGACCATACTATCCGGAGCCACTCTTACCAGCCCTTTCGAGAGAAAAGTCCAGATGAAAAACGGCTCGACGATAGTTAACAGCGGAACGTGCAACCCTGTGGAGCTCGAGTTTGAGCTCGGCAGCAGCGCGGGCACCGCCACCATGGGCGGCGGCGTCTACACAGCCGAACACATCCAGATCGGCAGGGGCATAGTGACCCTGGCCGGGGCAGTGACCGCCTCTAATGAGTGGAGAGTAGGCTTTTGGCAAGCTAATTCGACCGCCGTCCTTAACCTCGACGGTTACGATCTTACATCCTCAGGAAATTTTCTCATCGGCCGTGATACATCCGGGACAGAAGTGGGCCAGGTGACCACCGGTTCGGGAGATATAACCGCAGTCAACTTTTGGATAAATGACTCGGTAAACGGCAGCGACCACTGCTCTTTTACCGTGGGGAGCGGCAGCACCTGCACTTTTTCAGCAGAACTTTTGTCTCACGTGAACGGCGTCATCACAAATAACGGTTCGCTCGTTTGCGGGAATTTCACTATCGAGGCCGGCGGCACCTATACCGCCAATACCGCGGACTGTTCCCTATCCTGCGCTGATTTCACCAATGCAGGGACATTCACCAACAGCCAGACCAATACCGTATCCGCTTCGGGAAATGTGGTAATAACCGCTTTCGGAGCCACAACCACCAAGAATACCCTTACCATGACAGGCGACGGCAAATACATAAATTCCAGCGCGCATTTGGGCAATCTTGTCAATAACGGCGGTACCACCGGCAGCAGGAATTATATCCATACTAATAACCTCGTTCTCGACGGGACATTTACAAACAACTCGGGGAAATACTTTACCACCCTTGACGACGACGCCGCGACCAGCAAAAACCTCACTACCGGCGACGGCGGCACAAACGGTACTATAACCATAAACGGTCCTTTCTACGCGAACGCCTCGACGATAACCATTCAAGACGCCACGACAGGCAACTTCGATGTGAACGTACAGGCTAACTTTCAATGGGGCACTTCTCTCGTCGACCTTAAGGGCACGGGCTCGATAATCGGCCATAGCCACTACATAACTTTCAATAGTTTAACATGCGGCTATGCCGGCAAGACTACTTCGATCAACATGGGCGCCGACTGGATGGGCTTCGATATCCATGGGACGTTGACCGTCGGGACAGGCGTTCTCCAGCAAAGCGTAGCTAATCAAAAGATTTTTGTATACGGCGCTACGATCGTAAACAGCGGCACAATTTACGTGACGGAGCTTTGGTTCGACTTAGCTGCCCCCACCACCATGAATGGCGGGGACCTGTCGACCACCCAGATATTTATTGCCAACGGCGCCACATTGACCCTTACGGGGAACGTGACCCATTCCGGAAATTGGCAGACAGGCCATCAGGGCCAGAATACGACTAACGTCCTTAACGTCAACCAGTACAATATTGTAAGTTCGGGATGGTTTGACGCGGGGGAGTGGAACCTGACCGAATTTGCATGCGTAGGCCAGGTAAACGTTACGACAGGCAACATCACGGTAGGATTGGATATGCATGTATATCCCAGAATAAATGGCTCTGATATCTCTTACATTGATTTAGGAAGCGGCACTCACAGTATCGGGCTTGAACTTGGTATCGTAACGAGCGGAACTGTTCCTGAATCCACCGCAAATGCCGAGCTCACTCTTTCAAGCGGCACAACCACCGTAGGGGGGAATTTTAAGAATCTGGGGACTTCCGCCCAGGTCATCGCCAACGGCGGCACAGTTGTATTTAACGATAATACCAGGACCTCGACCATATACGGAAGCACCTCATTCTATAACTTGACCTGCACGACCGCGGGCAAGACATTGCTTTTTAACGTGGAAACTCCCCCCAATAATTATTGCACGACTGTCACCAATAACCTGAATTTCTCCGGCGCCTCGGGCGCGGGTAACCAGATAACACTGGGCCGTTCGGACGGAAGCGGCTCGAACCAATGGGCCGTATATCCGGCCGGTTCTAAAGGCGCGTCACCCGGCTGGACAGCCGCGTATGTGGATGTATCAAATTCCGTCAACCTCAATGCTAATTATATCAATCCCGATAATTCCAACGACGGAGGGAATAACACCAACTGGTTTTCGCCAACCCTTGTTAAATTGACGTCTTTTTACGCCATTGGTTATTTTGACAAAGTAGATATTCGTTGGAATACGGCCTCGGAATACAATAATGCGGGTTTTAACCTTTACGTGAGCACGAACAAAAACGGGCCTTATACAAAATTAAATCCTTCGCTGATCCCGGGCCTGGGCACCTCCACCATAGGAGGGGAGTATTTCTATCCCGACGGCAACGTAACCGGCGGCAATACCTATTATTATAAGTTGGAGGACGTGGAATTCAGCGGCCGCACCAGGATGCACGGACCCGTAACGGCCCATCCGGGGCTGGATTCGGATGGCGACGGTATGACTGATGATTGGGAGATCTATCACGGGTTTGATCCCCACGATCCTGGCGATGCCTCGCTTGACCCGGATGGCGACGGGTTCACTAATTTAGAGGAATTCTTACACGGCACGGACCCGAAGCAAAAAGAGGAAGAGGCGCAAGAAGGGATACGCGTAATCAATTCTGACGAATCAGGCATTACCCTGGAGCTCGTAACCTCAGAATTTAAGGCGACCCCTAAAAAGATAGGCGGGGTCACGTATCAGGTCCTTGGGATCCCCGGATACGAGCACGGATATACCGATGAACAGGGGAAACCCCGGATGCCGCTCAAGCCGGTCCTGTTAAGCATTCCGCAAGGCGTATCTTGCGCCGTCGCGGACCTGGATTTTGATGTGGTCGAACTATCCGGCTACAATATCTATCCTGTCAGAACTTCCCGCGTTATCGGGGACTTAAAGAAAACAATGACTGCCGATGAAAATTTGAAAGCAGAAAAACCCCGGTTCAAGAAGATAGAATCGCAGCTTATAGTAGACAAGAAATTTTATTCTGCGGATGAATATTATCCCGTTGATATAGTCAGCCTCGGGTTCGTGGGAGAAATGAGGGGCCAAAGAACGGCTTGCGTGAACATCGCTCCCCTGGCTTTTAATCCGGCCCGTCATGACTTGAAATTTTATAAAAGGATAAGGGTCAAGCTGCAATTCAGCGCCAACGAAGTCAACCCGCCGGTAGAGCCGCCCCTGCCTTTGCCCGGCAAGTATTCTAAGGTGAAGGCATACACCACAAAAGAAGGGCTGCACCGGATAGGGTGGGATGACCTCTGGAACGCTGATTTTTACGATATAATGCGGTTGGATCCGCGCAAGATAAGGTGTTATAACAAAGGGAAGGAAGTAGCCCTGCGTATTTCCGGGGAAGAAGACGGGATATTCGGCCGTTATGACTATATTGAATTTTACGCCCAAGCCAATAATTCAAAATATTCAAAAGAGAATGTATATTGGCTTACCTACGACCAGGGAGCGGGATTGAGGATGGAGAATGCGCCTGCCGACACTCACGAGCCGGCGGAAGCCCCCGACAGGTTTAGGGCCGTAACGCGCTTAGAGAAGAACGATTATTATTGGGGCGAGCGCAAAGGCCCCGAGGATGTTGACCGCTGGTTTTGGGATAGCTACATCTGGGGAGGGGCGCAGGTTGATTACCAGATAGATCTTAAAGACATAAATCTCCTCCATCCCGGAGATGAGGCTAAGGTGAGAGTCGCTTATTACGCCCTATTTGACGTCGGCCATCAAACATCGACCTATCTGAATAATGGGCTTATTGATTATGTGTCATGGGAGGGCCAGGATGAACATGTGGTAGAGATAAATGTGCCGCAGGACGTCCTTGTCGAGGGCGGCAACACTATAACTATAGCGGCGCAGCTTCCTCCGGGGGCAGAATACGACCTTCTTGTGCCGAACTACTTCGAGGTGGAATATTGGCGGAATTTTGTCGCGGATGACAATCTCCTGGATTTTTCTTATAAGTCGGTTAACGGCGGCGTGGACGAGTTCAATATATCCGGGTTTACGAGAGATGACGCCGAATTATTTGATATAACCGAGCCGGCAACGGCCAAATATGTCACCGGGTTTAGGGTCGTATTCCAAACGAACGGTTCATATTCGTTAATATTCAGGTACGATTTCAAGCCGGGTGAGGAAAAGAGGTTCCTCGCCCTGACCCCGGATAAAGCGAATTTAGCCGAGCGCCTGAAGATCGATGCGCCCTCGAAGCTGTCTTCACCGGAAAACAAGGCCGACTATATAGTAATTTCATACGGGGCTTTTAAAAACAGCCTCTCCCCGCTTGAGAGATTGTATAGGAATAAAAGGCTGAACGTCAGCGTAGTCGACGTCGAGGATGTATACGACGAATTTAATTATGGCCTTGTGAGCCCGTATGCGATAAAAGATTTCCTAAGATTCGCCTATAATAGGTGGCGGCATCCGGTGCCTACGTATGTTCTCCTGGTCGGCGACGCGAATTACGATTATAGGGATTGTCTGGGTTCCGGGAAAATAAACTACGTCCCGGCCTACCTGTTGCCTGACGTGCCGTATCTGGGCGAGACCGCTTCGGATAACTGGTTTGTGTGCCTGGACCCCCCGCAACTTGTCGGCGGGCAAGTCCAGGATGATATATTGCCGGATATGTTCATCGGCAGGATCCCCGCAAGGAACGAGGACGAAGTCGATAACGTAGTCAGGAAAACCGTGGTTTATGCCAATCTGCGTTCCAGGGAATACAGCAGAAAAGTCGTTCTTGCGGCAGATGACGAGGCGCTCTTTGAACAGATCTCGGATAACCTGCTGCAGTATCTGCCCAAGAAGGCAATTCCGGTGAAATTATATCTTTCCGGTTACGCGGATTATTCACAATTTACCCGGGACATGATAAATAATATAAATAGCGGCGCGGTCTTGCTGAATTACGTAGGACACGGCTCGACCGACCTTTGGACCCAGGAGGGATTATTTAATACGGGTACGGTCGGTTTATTAGATAATTACCGCAAGTATCCCTTTGTCGTCTCCTTTGATTGCCTGGATGGTTATTTCCTGCACCCGGAAGAGGGGAACGAATCTCTGGCCGAGGTGTTTTTGAAGAGAAGAGACGCCGGCGCGATCGCCTGTTTTTCTCCTACGGGCATGGGCGTGCCGGAAGGGCATCAGGCCTTAAGCGAAGAATTATACAAATCGATCTTTGTGGACGGCAATTACAGGCTTGGCCCCGCCACAACCAAAGCGAAGATAAACTTTTTTTCAAATACGGGAGGACAGCATAAAGATTTGATACAAACGCAGACTCTCTTTGGAGACCCGGCTTTGTCTTTAAATATAGAGAAGAATATAAAAGTTAAAAAAATAGAGATACAGTCCGGTAGTAATCAGCCTTCGCTGTCTATACCGGCGGATAGTTTTGCGAATATCCTCCGGGAAGTCTTGACAAACGTCAAAGACAACGAAAGATGGAAAGACGGTTCTAAGGAATCTAAGGAGCCGGAAGACTAAGATTTTTCCAGGGAGAGATGAAAAGAAAACTCAGGATAGAGGTCGCCGGCCATATAGTAGGTCTCAACATCGATGAAGAGAGCCACGCATCTTTTGTTAAAGATGTTCTCGAAGCATATGATGCATTTCTTTCCGACGCCGAGCCGGCGCTTTCCGTCGATGTAGAGTTGACCCGCGATGCGCCGCCGGAATATTTCCCTTTTTCGAAGCTTGTTTTTAAAGACGGCGCCATGGTCATAGAGGATGACTGCCTTTTAGGCAGTCTGGATTTCTCAAAAAGACGCGGCCGGATAAAGTTAAATCCCCTGAATCCCCTGTATCCGTTGGGCACTTTTCTGAGGAATCTTTACACATTTTTGGTGGTCCTGGAAGACGGGGGGATAGCCCTGCACGCGGCGGGCGTATTGGAAGGGGAAGAGGCGCACGTATTTATCGGCCCGTCTACCGCAGGCAAGTCCACGGTAGCCGGCTTATCTCCGGGCAGGGTTATCTTAAGCGACGACCTGATACTCGCCAAGAAAGTTGACGGTGAATTTAAGGTTTTTCCCACTCCGGCCTGGGGAGATAGGCAAATAGGGCCGAGGCAGAACAAGCCTTACCGGATAAAGGGCTTGTTTAAATTGATAAAAGACAAGACGGTGTATCTGGAGAGATTCTCGCCCGCGTATGCCCTGGCGAATCTATTTACCGTACCCCATATACCGGCAGGGCTGATCCCCGGGGATGGATTGCTCGCGGCATTTTCGGAGCTTCTGTCCGCCGTGCCTTGTTACGGGCTGCATTTCCTGCCGGAGCCGTCGTTCTGGCTCCACATAGAAGGGCTTAAATCTGAAATAGCGTTCTCAAAGAGAGAGAATTGACCGTGGATATGAAGACAAAGATACCGGTCAAATCCGGCAAGACCGCTTCAAGGATCATAGACGGAGAGGCCGTTATCGTCCTTTTGGATAAACAGGAGACCATTGTTTTGAGCGACGTCGGTTCGCGCATATGGGAGATCATGGACGGGAAGAGGAATATCGACGAGATCAGCGCCGCGGTCATATCGGAATTCGACGCCACGCATGAAGAGGCGCTGAAAGACATCACCGAGTTCATAGAGGATATGGTACAAAGAGGGGCGGTAGAGATCAAATAAGATGAGAGAAGTCGACACTACCAAAGACCAGTATTTAAGGATATACCGCAAGACAATGGATGATTTTATCTGCTTCATGGCCCATTGGGAATTGACCTATAAATGCAATTTAGGATGCAGGCATTGTTACGCCGCCGGGGCGAAAGGCAGACAGGAATTTTCTTATGAAAAGGCAAGATCCGTCATAGATGAGCTCAAAAATATGGGCTGTCTTTATCTTACCCTCAGCGGCGGAGAGGTTTTGATGAGGGATGATTTTTTTGATATCGCGTCATATGCGAGAGAGCAGGGTTTCGCCCTGCGGTTGATGACCAACGCCACTTTGGTCGACGAAACTGTCAGCGGGAAAATAGCGTCTCTCCATCCTTTGGCGGTCGAGACGAGCATATATGCCGCCGATAAGGGCCTGCACGATGCCATTACTTTTTCCCCGGGTTCTTTCGATAAGACAATAAAAGCAGCGACGCTTCTCAGGGAAAAGAACATAAAAGTCGTCCTTAAGTTCCTTATCATGAACGACAATATTGAAGAGTTTAGGGCTGTTGAGTCTTTAGCGGGGGAGATCGGCGCGGATTTTGTATTTGATTATTGCGTCGTGGGCAGGAACGACGGCTCGAAAGGCCCCTTGAAATACAGGCTCAATGAGGAGAAGATCAAAGATTTCTTCGTATCAAACAGTATCCCCCTTAAGAAAAGAGAGGCTGATGGCGATGCGCTTCTTTGCATCGCCGGATTCAATAATATTTTTATTACGCCCCATCTCGATGTTTATCCCTGTATCGGGTTGAACGTAAAATTGGGCAACCTCCATGAAGAGAAGCTTGGGGATATATGGCGTTCCTCGGAGGGGTTAAAGTTCGTAAGAAATATAAAACTGCCCGACCTCCCGGAATGCAAGAGATGCGGCCTCGTGCAATTTTGTTTTAGATGTTCCGGAATAGCGCTTTCCGAAGACGGCGATATTTTTGGACCGTCGAATTTTGATTGTTCGGTCGCAAAAGCAATAGGAGAAATTGTAGCGGAAAGAAAGGAATTGATAAACGATGAAAGATAGCCCGCGTGAAGGCAAGAAGAAGCCGTACCGCAAGCCGGCCGTCATTTTTTCCAAGAGGATAGAGGTGATATCCACGGTTTGCAATACAGCCAGGGGAGGATTTAGCGGCTGCAGAAAAACAGCCCCCTGCACCCGCGTTCTTTCGTAAATAAGGGCCGGGTTAAAATGGCGGACGTGATGATGCATGGAATGAGATCATTCTCTATCATAAAAGAAGTCATGGCTCGCGAAGGATCTGCGATTAGGTTGTGCGCGAGAGGGGACAGCATGGGCCCGCTGATAAAAGAAGGGGATATCGTCGTCATAAGGCCCATCACTTTCAAAGAGATCAAGATCGGCGATATAGCCGTGTTTGGCGTTAAAGGAAAGCTATGCGCCCACAGGCTTATAATGAAACGGGGCAAAGGCGATCGTCATCTCCTCATTACTAAATCAGACAGGACTTTTACGGCCGACGCGCCTTTCAGACACAAAGATCTGTTCGGCAAGATATACCATATCCAAAAAGGCGCGCTGACGTTAGACCTCGAATCGTTTTTTTTGGCGCCCCTCAATCGCGTCCTGGGGTTATATCATTTAATACTGTGCCAGGCTGCCATCCATCTTCGCCTTCTTTACGCTGTATTTAAAAAAAACGATACTTAATGGGATGAGCAGCACGGAGAATAGCAACAGGAATCCCACCTCTTTGGCGAGCTGTGCCAGAGAATAACCCCTATAAACAGATAATTCCATAGCCCGGACAGCATAAGTTATGGGAAAAAATTTCGCCAGGAATTGCAGCCACCCCGGCAATACGGTAACGGGGAAATAGACCCCGCCTATTAAACCCTCGACACTATTTATTATCCAGCCCAGAGGGTTTCCGCGCTTGAAGACCATTACAAAACTTGCGGATATTATCCCTAATCCGCTAAAGGAAGCAACTGTCAAAAGCAGCGTTACAAGAGCGGATAATATATTTATGCCGGTGAAGTCTATTTTGAATAAAAAGATCCCCAGGGCGATAAAGATAACCATGTCTACAGTTGCGAAGATAAGGTTCCACAAGGCCATGGAGAATAATATGGTAGATATCCCGGCGGGGGTCAGGAGGACCGCTTCTAAGGTCCCCTGCGTTTGTTCGGACTGTATCCGGTTTGAAAAAGAACCCAACCCGATGCCGATATAACTGAAAAACGCCATGCCTAGCAAGACATAGGAAAAATAATTCACGCCAAATTCTTCCAAATGGCTGACCATCATCCGGCCGAATAATTTATCGATGAAGAAATAACCCAGCAGGCTTAGCAGGACCCCGAAGATATTGGCAAGAAAAGCCAGTTTATAACTGGACTCAATAAGGAAGTCCTTCTTTATGAAGGCCAGCGGTATTTTGTGCACCTTACGACCCCGTAGTCAGTTTCACGAACATCTCTCCCAGCGTAGCGGCGGGATCGCCTGCTTGCTTTCGTAATTGTCCTAACGAGCCCATGGCGCGGAGTTTCCCCTTATTTAATATCATAAATAAGTCACAAAAATCCAGGGCTTCGTCCATATGGTGGGTAGCGAGTATTACGGTTTTGCCTTGTGTTTTCACTAAAGTTTCTTTAACGAAGTTTCTCATGCTCAAGGCGGCGGCGTAATCGAGGCTTTTGGTCGGTTCATCTAACAATAGGAGTTCCGGGTCGTGGAGCAGCCCCCTCATTAACGCAAAACGTCTCTTCATGCCGGTCGAATAGGAATCGAACCTTTTGTCTGCGTAATCGACCGCAAATAATCCCGACAGCTCATTTATCCTGGATTTAGCGGTTTTTCCGTCGAGCCCGTAGAGAGCGGCAAAAAATTCCAAATTTTGCCTGCCTGTAAGGCGCCAGTAGAAACTTCTCTCTTCATCAGTCACCAATCCGACGGACATTTTTATCTTTTCTTCAAGATCAGAGCCGTTGAACGATACAGCGCCCTTGTCAGGCAGGAGGAGTGTAGCGATTATCTTTAAAAGGGTGGTCTTGCCCGCTCCGTTCGGTCCTAGGACAGCGAGTATTTTCCCCCTATCAAGGCGGAAGGAAACGTCATCGAGCGCCCTGACCGGTATCCCGCGCCTGAGATCGAACCTGATTAATTTTCCGAAAGAGAGGGGAGGGGTAAAATCCTTGGTTACCCCGTCTACTTCCAATATAGGTCTCATCTGATTAGGTTTTTATTTCGCCTTTGCCTAACTATACCACCGCAAAAAGTAATTGGCAACCAGTTTATTAATATTAATAAAGTTATTGAAAAAGCGGGGAGATATTGTTATAATGACCCTGAGATGAAAGATAAAAATCAGTTTATCGCAGTAAGCCTTATCCTTTGCCTCCTAGCTTTTTTGCCCGCCCCTGTCTTTTCCGAGGAGAAACAAGCCCAAGCCCAAGCCGGGAATAAAGGTTATCTTGCGGGGGGGCCTCCTAAAGAAGCAGAACCGGCCCCGGCCGCCGTAGAAGAGGAATATTGGACGAGGCCTTTGGAATATCACATAGGTACGGGCGATGTCATCGAAATTTCAGTGTGGGACATTAGCGAACTTTCCAAGGAAATAACAGTCCGTCCGGACGGGAAAATCTCATATCCGCTGATAGGCGAGGTCGATGTCTATGGATTAAGCATGAGCCGATTGAACGAAGAACTGACGAAAAGATTTTCCGTTTACGTCAGGCATCCGCAAGTCACCGTCATCCTTAAGAAATTTGAGGGCAAGAGCGTATTTATATTAGGTGAAGTCAAGAGCCCGGGTGTTTATAAGTATGGCGGACAAGTACGGCTTATAGAGGCTATCAGCGGCGCCGGCGGGTTCACTCTTGACGCGGTTCCGAGAAGCGTTCTGGTGATACGGGGGGATATTACTAAGAATAAAGACCCCCAGCTTATAAAGATCGATGTGGCAAATATCTATACAAAGGCAAATTTACGCAACAATATTTTATTGCAGCCTAATGACATCGTTTTTGTCTCCCGCTCGTTCATATCAAACGCCACAGATTTCTTCACGAAGATAAATCAACCGTTGACCTCATATATTTTGACTAAACAAATCATCAACCCCGGCTGGTAGAATGGTTTTTGATGAATTAGCAAAAAGGGCGCATGAGGAAGGGCTCAGCGCCCTTTTGTATTATAGCATCAAAAATACCGGCCTTTCGGATTCATTACCGCCTGAATTCGTTTCAGGATTAGCCCGCCATTATTATAATAACGCATCTTTCAATTTATTCGCTCAAGAGAAATTAAACGAAGTTCTGGCCGCTTTTGAAACGGCGGGTATCGATGCGATAGTCTTAAAAGGCCTCTCGCTGATGGATACGGTATACCCCAATATAGCCGTACGCCCCATAACCGATATTGACCTTTTAATCGAAGAAAGCGATTTTCCGCGCGCGAAAAATAAGTTAAACGAATTAGGCTACGCTTGCGAAGAATATTGCCGGGAGGATTTTTATAACGGCGAAATAGCCATTGATATCCATTCGAGCATATTAAATTCGGTCAGGGTGAAAAGCCGGCATAAAACCTGCAATATCGATAACGCCGAGTTATGGAGAGATTCCGGTTCCATAGCTTTGAGCGGGAGAAAGGTCAGGGTCCTCTCGCCCGAGGACCAGCTGATCTCGCTCTGCCTGCACCTGTTTTATCACCACGGGTTGAAGAGGCTGATCTGGTTCGTGGATATTTGCGCGTTATTAAATGCGTATGAAAATGTATTTGATTGGGCCAGGTTCCTGGATAAATGCCGCAGATTTAGGGTCAAAAGCCCTGTTTACTACTGTCTTATCGCCGCCGAAATAAAAATCGGGATCCGGGTCCCACGGGAAATCTTGGAAAAATTAAAACCGCCGGCTGAAAACATCTTAACGAGGAAGATCCTTGATCTGGCGATACATAAAGATATATCCGAAAAGGTAAGGTTCTATTTTATCCTGTTATCTTTGGAAAAGCTTAAGGATAAGCTTTTATACTTATTCGAGATCATCCTGCCGCGCCCAAGCGTTTTGAGGGCCGTTTATCTGCCCGGGTACTCGCTCCTGCGCCTTTATCTCTTTCATTTTAAAGCGATTTTCGTCGAATCTTCCAAGGCGGCAGGTTCGTTGCTTGACACCTCGCCATAGATGTTATATAATCAATGCCAAGTTTATGAAAATAAAAGAGTTCTGTCAGGGAGCATAAATGCCGCAGTATGAATTAAACCTGCGCGACTATTGGGTTATTTTACGAAAAAGAAAGACGATAGTTTTTCTTACTTTTGGCATCGTCTTGGCCTTAACCGCCGCTTATACGCTTCTCGAAGAACCGGCATATAAAGCCTCCGCGACCGTCAGCATAGCCGAAAAGAAAACCTTCGGAAAGTTATTAACGGAGGTATTTGTCGTTTCCCCGGGAGACCCGCTTCTTTCCCAGTCGAGGATCATAAAAAGCAAGCCGGTCGCAGAAGCGGTCGTCAGGGAATTAAATTTGGCCGGCACCCACCCAACCGAAGAAGAGTTCCAGAAGATGGTCTCGTCCGTGGAAGCATCCATCTCGACGGAGATCGTGACTAATACCAACCTCATCCGCATCGACGTGGTCAATAGAGACCCGCGGAAGGCCGCCGCGATCGCTAACGTCATCACCAAGGCGTTTGTCGTCGAAAATCTAAAGGAAAAGAATAAGCAGGCCCGCTCTGTGCGCGAGTTTGTCGAGAAAAGGATGGAAGAGATCAAGGAGAAGTTAAGGGCGTCCGAAGTCGCTCTTATGGAATTCAGGAGGAAAGAAGCGGCGGCGGGCATCGCGGTCCCGCTTCAAAATAAACTGGTAGAGCTTGAAAGCAAAAGGGCCGAGCTGCTTTTGACGTATACCGAACTTCACCCCGACGTAGTAAAAATAAAAGAACAAATCCAGGGAATAAAGGAGCGGCTCGAGAAGATGTCGGAAACGGAACTCGAATTTGCGCGGCTGACCCGGGAATTCCAGATGAACGAAAAGGCATATCGGGAATTAGAAGATAGGTTCCATGAAGCGCAGTTCGCCGAGGCGGAGGAGGTTTCCGATGTCAATATAGTCGATCCCGCGAGCGTCCCGGTGCGTCCCATGAAGCCGGACCGCGTATTGAATTTGCTGATGGGGGTGATCGTGGGCCTGACTTTGAGTTTTGTTTCGGCTTTTGTCACGGAACACTTAGATACCTCATTAGGGACGATAGAGGATATTGAAAGCGTAATCAAGCTGCCCGTTTTGGGAGTGATCCCCCACTTACCGATCAGAGGCGAAGAAAAGAAGAGCTTCAGGGAGAAAGTTTCTATAATAAAGGACGTCAAGGAAGACGATAAATTATCGCAGCTGAAGCAACAACTGATCATAAATTATCCGAACAAATCTCCGATCATCGAGGCATACCGGATTTTGTATACGAGCATACAAATAGAAGTCTTTGGCGGAGAGCTTAACGGGAAGAATTTATTATTAACGAGCACGGGACCCGGCGAAGGCAAATCGATAACGATCGCAAATTTAGGGCTTACAATGGCGCAGATGGGTAAAAGAGTCCTCCTGATCGACGCCGATCTAAGACGTTCCATAATCCATAAGATCTTCGGGTTCAAAGACAAAAAACCCGGGCTTGCCGATATCCTATTGGGCACTGCGACGGAAAGTTCAATAAGGGGTTTAACAGATTTTCTTATCGGGCTCGGCTGGGATGAGGCGTTGAAGATCCCCGGCATAGACAACCTGAATGTTTTAACTTCCGGTTCAACTGTTCAAAACCCGGCGGAACTTCTCGGTTCGCAAAATATGGTTAACTTTCTCAAGAAGATGAGGGAGAAATACGACGTCGTATTATTGGATTCCCCGCCGGTTTTGGCGGTTACCGACCCGTCTGTGCTTGCGCCGAATGTAAATGCGGTGATTTTACTTTATGAGGCTGGGAAGATATCCAGGAGCGCGCTCCATCGCGCAAAAATACAATTGGAATCCGTAAAGGCGCCTGTCAAAGGAGTGGTCTTAAATAATATCTCACCTGAAGTAGAGATGTATTCGAGTTATTATTATCACTATAAGCCTCATGAAGAGAAGCCCGGCCGGGGCGTGAAAGAGACATGATACTCTTTGGTTATACCGGTTTTCATCCTCAGGCGGCCTCATTTTCCGCATAAAATATCCTTGAGGAATAAAGGGGGGTATTTTTGATTGGGTGAATTTCTCATTCCATCCATAGCGTTGATTTGTCTATTCGCCGGCATTCTCGTCCTGGTAAATACCGATGCCGCGGTAATATTGCTTCTCTTTTCCATGCTCCTTTCTCCCGAATTAGAGGTAGCGCAGGTCCCCCGCCAGGCCGTAGTCATCAGGATCGACGATATACTACTCTGCGTGGTCTTCTTGACCTGGCTGGCAAAAATGGCCATGAATAAGCAATTAGGCCTGTTGAAAAATACCCCCCTGAACCTGCCGATAGCGGTTTATGTGACAATTTCTATTCTTTCGACGGCGTGGGGCATCGCCGGCGGCTGGATCATCCCGGTCAAAAGCCTCTTTTATTTATTGAAATATTTTGAGTATTTTTTGTTATATTACATGATCTCCAATATTATTAAAAGCAGGGAACAGCTAAAGGCGTTTACCTTTGTGTTTTTATTGACCGCGTTTATAATCTGTATCTACGCCTGGACCCAGTTCGGAACGGAAGCGAGGGTTTCAGCGCCGTTTGAGGGGGAGTCCGAGCCGAATACCCTTTCCGGATACCTGTTGATAATAATGGCCCTGTGCTGGGGGCTGGTCTTATGCTTGAAACGGTTTAGCTCGCGCCTGTTACTTTTCGGCTTGTTCCTTTTTACTCTTCTGCCTTTTTTCCACACGCTTTCAAGAGGCGCCTGGATAGGATTACCGCCGATGGCGATCGCGCTTACCGTGCTGCACAAACAGAAGAGCCCTATTCTCGTGGTCCTTTTGACCGCCGTTATTTTAGCGCTGCCGATAGTTTTACCCGATTTCGTAAAACATAGAATAGAGGAGACCTTTGTACCGGATTCTATAACCAAGGAATATGAAGTGGCCGGAAAAAAATTACCGGTAACTTTAGAGGGGTCGGCTATGTTGAGGATAGTAAGTTGGGAATGGATCATAACCGACAGGCTTCCCAAGAAGCCTTTCTTCGGGTGGGGCGTAACGGGCGTTGGGTTTATCGACAGCAACTATTTTCTTATGTTGGGCGAGATCGGTTTGCTTGGCATAGCGGTTTTCTTCTGGATCCTATCGACTATCTTCCGCCAGGCATACTGGAATTTTCAAAATATGAAGGATGGTTTTTACAGGGGCTTAAGTTTGGGCTTGCTCGTTTGTTTGATGGGGCTTATGGTCCAGGCGTTGACGGCAAATAGTTTTATCATAGTGCGCATAATGGAGCCCTTCTGGTTTTTGACGGCTATGGTCATGGTGTTACCCCGTCTGTCCGAGGAAAAAGCAAGCTGAAGATAAATGGCGGCTAAAACAAAACAGAGTCTATCGCAAAAGATAATCAGGAATACCGTTTTTAATGCCGCCGGTGATTTTTGGGGGATTTTAATTGCTTTATTTTTGACCCCCTACATTATCCACCATATCGGTATCGAGAGATTCGGGATACTGGCGATCGTAGGGGCGATAACCGGTTATTTTAGTTTGTTTGATTTTGGGATCGGCAGCTCCTTTGTAAAATACATCGCTGAGTTTTATGCGAAAAAAGATTATGAAAAAATAAATCAGGTCGTTAACACAGGCTTTGTTTTTTATTCCATATTTGCGATATTCATTATTATTTCAACCTTTTTTATTATTAACCCGCTGCTTGCCCTTTTTAAGATCCCCACCCATCTGTACAATGAGGCGTTATTTGTCTTTTTACTCGGGATCGTCCTCTTTGGTGTTACCAACGCTTTAAGCCCCTTTCTGGCGATCCAAGGCGGCTTGCAGAGGATGGATATTACAAATAAAGTGGCGATATCACTCTCGATACCGAGCGCTGCCGGGACAATTTTTTTCCTGGAAAAAGGGTATGGCCTGCCGGGATTAATGGTCAATATGGCCATTTTTTTTGTTATAAGCAGCGTGATCGGCATAGCCATCGCTTTCAAGATATTGCCCGAGTTAAGATTCAATCCTTTGTTGTTTAGCAGGGCGATATTCAGGAAGCTGTTTGGATTTGGATATAAGATGCAGGTATCGGCGATTGCCGGCATGCTTCATTTTCAGATAGACAAGTTTATATTGGTGTATTTCTTGAATTTAGGATTTGTTACTTACTATTCTGTCGCCGCGCAATTGGCCTCTAAGATAAGAGAATTACCCCTGCTGTTGGTTTCAGCGGTTTTCCCCGCCGCTTCAGAACTGGATGCAAGGGACGATAAGGAAACGCTGCATAAATTATACTTCCGCTCGATGAAATACGTTATTCTAATCGGACTTCCGATGTCGGTAGCAGCGATCCTATTGGCCAACCCCTTTATAGCATTATGGTTAGGTAAAGGATATGAAATGACCGCTTTAACGCTGCAAATCCTTATAGTAGGTTATTTTTTTAACATGATAACGGGGCCCGGTTTTTTTATTTTAAATGGTTTAGGAAAGCCTCAATATGGGATGAGGAGCTCGATCCTTTCTACTTTTCTCAAGTTAACCTTGAGCATTTTATTAGTGGTTAAAATAGGTTACTTTGGCGTAGTTATCGGGACGGCAGTCTCCATGATTATCGCAGCTATTTATTTTATTTTTGCGGCTCACAAGGTCATGAATATACCCCTCTGGAAGTTCAGCGGAAAAATATTGCCTAAACCTCTTATGGCGTGTATCGCGGCCCTTTTAGCCGTTTATATCCTGATTAAACAGACGGGACAGACGGGATGGCTTGGTTTCATCGGGGCGGGATCCTTATATTTTGTGATTTTTAGCGTGGTCATATGGCTAGTGAATTACTTGGACGATTTCGATAAGAGACTGGTAAGTAAACATGGCCCAATCCATACCGCAGTTCGATAAAGAAGCGCAGCGGTTAGTTTATTAAGCCGGTTCGCTCCAATAGATCAGCTTTTTTATTATTTTAATTATGGTAGGAACGATCTTCGAGGGGTCCCTGAGGCACTCTTTTATCAACTGTAATGCTAATTTTTTATAAAAGATCCTTAATTTTAACCTGTCTAAAAATTTATAGTCTATATTCTTGATCGTTGGCCTGTACACTCCGGTTCTTTCTATGGCAAAGGGATCGGTCAAATCCGGGAGTATAAGATCTTTTTCCCTGCATAGATCATAGATCTCCGTCCCCTTTATGGGCACAAAATAAAAGGGGCTGATGTAGTCCGGTTTTATCTTCATTATCATTTTGGCGGTCGCCGATTGTTCTTCTTTGGTCTCGGTGGGAAGCCCGAGCATAAAAGTCGCAAATATTTTTATGCCGTGTTTTTTGCAGATACTTGCGGCCTTATAATTTTGTTCAACGGTAGTCCCTTTTTTAAGGAGATCTAGGATTCTTTGGCTGCCGCTTTCGAAGCCTATCACGAAACAATCAACGCCGATTTCGCTTAAGCGTTTTACTATGTTTTCATTTCTGCAAATAATGTCAGCCCTGTTGCAGGCAGTAATAGCTACCCCGAACTTTTCTTTTTCGTAAAGATCGCAGAATTCAAGGGTCCATTCCGGATTTACGGTGAAGGTGTCATCCCAAAAAGTTATGCTTTTGAAGTCAAATTCATTTTTTAGCGACCTTATTTCTGCTATGACATTTTGAGGACTTATCATTCGGTGGGGCCTGCCATAAGTCAGATTTTCCGCCGGTTGGCAGTAGGCGCATTGATACGGGCACCCGCGGCCGGCGATCATTGTAACATGGGGAAGCGCTTGGTCCGGCGTAAAGTGGCAGTTCATCTCTCTGGAATAATCGAATAAATTCCGGTCAGCCCAGGGCAATTCATCCAGGTCCGGGACTTCTCCTTTGTTGAATTTCGGCAAATCCGCATTATTTTCTAATCCCTGGACTATTTTTGTGAAGGTAATTTCGCCTTCCCCCGTAACGATATAATCTATTTTTTGGTTATTTTTGTAACTTTCGGGAAAGATCGTCGGATTTAAGCCGCCGGCAATTATTTTGGCTGAGGGTTTCAAGCCTTTTATGATCTCTACGGCTCTCATCGCTACCTTATAATCAAGATTTGAGATAGAGATACCGATTATGTCCGCATTTAAATTTTCAACGGTTCTTTTGAAATCTTCCCAGGAATTCAATGTTCTCATATCGATAAGTTTGACATCATAGCCTTTGCTTTTGATATAGGCGCCGATGGACGCTAGACCATGATGTATCCAATTGATCTCACCGCTGGCGCTTTTTCCGGCCTGACCGAATCCGAAAATGCCTATTCCGGGGTAAATGAGCGTGATCCGGGATTTTATTTTATTGTTCATAATATTATTTGAATAACTAGCGATTAAATCAGCCACATTAAATTTCCGACATTAACAAGAACATAGCCTATTTTATCATATTATATCGGCATCAACAAGCTTAGGAAAAGAAAGATTGACGCTGGAACGCAGGAAGAAGTATAATCTGAGAAGTAAAAATATTAACGAAAACAATGCCCCATCCGGCACTAAAGAGCAAACCTGCATTAAGCCCATGATACTTATGCAAAAAGACCTGGTTTCTATAGTTATCGTCAACTGGAACGGCAAAAAATATATAATTCAATGCCTCGAAGCCGTATTTAAGCAGACCTATAGGGACTTCGAAGTTATAGTGGTAGATAACGGCTCAACGGATGGTTCCGACCGGTTGATCGAAAGTTATTCACCCCGGATCCGGCTGATCCGCAATTCTGCAAACGCCGGATTCAGCAAAGCCAACAACCAGGGGATCAAATGCTCAAAAGGAGAATTCATATTATTATTGAATACGGATGCAATTATGGAACCGGATTTTTTGCGGGAAGTAGTAAAAGCCGCTAAGTCAGACGAAAGAATAGGCCTGGTAACGGGTAAGATATTAAAGCAGGCGCCTGAAAGCGGCAAAAAGGTGATAGATTCGACAGGCCATACGGGTAGCAGGTATAGGCGTTTTTCCGACAGGGGAGGGGACGAAGAGGATAAAGGGCAATATGATACTTGCGGATATGTATTCGGCGTCTGCGCCGCCTGCGGACTATATAAAATGCTGATGCTGGAGGATATTTCAATAGACGGGGAATATCTTGATGAATCATTTTTTTTATATTATGAAGATGTGGATTTAGGATGGCGAGCTCAGCTTCGGGGCTGGAAAGCTTATTATACGCCCCGAGCAGTCAGCTACCATGTTCGCGGCGGAAGCAGCCTCCAAGAGCACTTGGGACGCTGTTTTGATTATCGGAATTGGCACCTGATGGTTTTTAAGAACGATTCTTTATTTAATATAGTTAAAGATTTTCGCCAGGTTTGTACTTATGATTACTACAGGTCTAAAACCGCATTTGCTGAAGGATATCTGCTTAAGAGCTGGCTTGGCATAATAAGGCTGCTTCCGTCGGTTATAAAAAAGCGGCGGATCATCCAAAGGAAAAAGACGGCAACCGATGAGTACATGCGCCGGTGGTTTAAAACATAACGACAGGGCAAATATGGCTAAAATAAATGTCTTATATTTTACGCCGACCCTTGATGTGGGCGGGGCAGAATGGACATTGTATATGCTGGCCAAGGGGTTAAATAAAGAGAGATTCAACCCCATTGTAGCTTACTTTTTTCAGAGCGGCGCGTTGGAGGATCTGCTGAAGAAAGAGGGGATAGAAGTCTTATGCGTAGGCCCGAATAGGATTAAAATTTCGAGATGGGACAGGCTCAAGGCGATCATAAAGATCTCCATGCTCCTTAAAAAAAACAAGATCAAGATCGTCCACACCTTCCAATTTGACGTGGATATATTGGGGGCTATGGCGGCGAAATTGGCGGGAGTCCCGGTCGTTATGTCGCATATATCCGGGGAAAGCTATCTCACGTGGTTCCAAAAATATAAATGGCGATACATGATTATTTCCAAGTTTTTTGTCGATAAATATATCGTGTGCTCCAAATTTCTAACGGAGCAATTTATTTCAAGTTGCAATGTTAACAGGGCAAAGGTGTCAACGATCCAGAACTGCGTAGACGAAGAGAGATTCCATCCCCGGTACGGCAAGGATGGAAATGACTTGCGCAAGGAATTGGGTTTAGGTAGCGATGAGATTGTCATGGGTTGTATAGCGAATTTTGGCCCGGACAAAGGACATCGATATCTGATCGACGCCATCCCTAAAATCGTATCCTTATTTCCTAATATAAAAATTATATTGATAGGCAGGTTCTTGCCGTTAAAAGAGGAACTTATCGAACAAGCAAAGGCGCTCGGCGTCTTAACCAAAGTCATCTTCCTGGATGTTCGTTTAAACATAGAGGAGATATTGGGTTTAATGGATATATTCATCTTACCGTCTTTATCGGAAGGTTTGCCGGTTGCAATTTTAGAGGCGATGTATATGGCTAAACCCGTTGTAGCGACCGGGATCGACGGTATCCCGGAGGCCGTTATTGAAGGCGAGACGGGAATTTTGGTGCCGCCAAGGAATAGCGCCGAGCTTGCCAAAGCGATAGTCTCTCTTTTGTCCGACAGGAATAAAGCCCTGGAGATGGGCAGGAGGGGCAGGGAAAGATGCCTTGAAGAATTCAGTTCAAGCGTCTTGGTAAGGAAGGTTGAAGGCTTATATGAGTCGTCCCTTAGTAAAAAAGATGTTAATTAATGTTTTCCATAGTCTGCGCGTATAATAATGAAAAGATCCTCAGCGATTATCTGCTCAGGGGCCTGAAAGAGCAAACCTCGAGCTTTGAGCTGATAAAAGTGGATAATACCTCCGGTACGATCAAATCGGCTGCCGAAGGGCTTAACCGCGGCGGCAGAAACGCGAACGGGGATTATATAATCTTTATGCACCAGGACGTCTGCCTTATGTCCGGGGAATGGCTGGAGAAGGCGGAGTCTTTCTTGAAGGAAATCCCGGATCTGGGAGTTGCCGGCATTGCCGGTATGAGAAAAGCGAATACCGCAGCCGCTTTTAAGGTGGGCACAATCCCCGTTGAAAATCGGGTTTGTTTTGTATACCAGGGGCCTGAAAAGAAGCCAAAAGTGTACGGAGATGCTTTTGGCGGGCCCGCAGAGGCGCAGACCTTGGATGAACAACTACTGATAGTTCCAAGAAGTGTTTTTGCCGGCATTAAATTTGACGAAAAGACCTGCGGCGGCTGGCATCTATACGGCGTGGACTATTCTTTATCGGTAAAAAAGGCGGGCCTGAAGGCCTATGTCCTGCCTTTGCCGGTGTGGCACCTGTCCAGCGGATCCCTCGATAACGAATACTATACGACTCTTAATAAGATCCTGAAGAAACACCGGAGAGAAAAAGTAATATGTACAACTTGCGGATTATGGTATACATCCAATTTCTTAAACTGCTTGAATCTGATCTTGATGGCGGTAAAAGGCGGGATCGGCCGCTGGATCGGTATGAATGATTACGGGGCAGGCCCCTTTATAAGGACCATGAAATTGCTGCTAGGAAACAAAAAGTGATTAATCTATGAAGATATTACTTTGCGCTTCCAGTAATCCCCGCTTTATCGAATTGGGAGGATACGTGGAGAGGGCGCTAAATGCATTAGGGCATCGATGCGAGAAGTTCGATTTTCGTCGATTTATTGTGCCTGGTGTCATAAGATATCGAACCCCCTTTCTTAATAAATGGGATTTAAACAGGTTAAATCGTAGTTTGATCAGAAAGGCGTCTGAATATAGGCCTGATATTTTATTTGTAATTCAGGGGCATACACTTTTTCCGGAAACGATATCAACGATTAAACGAAGATTTGGGCCGACGACGATAAACTGGTTCCAGGATTTTCCGAAGGATTTCGAAGTTTCTTTGACATTAGCGCCTGCCTTTGACCATTTCTTTATGACCGACTCGTATGCTGTCCAATATCATTTAAACATTGGAAATAAGAACGTGAAATGCCTTCCTTTTGCCTGCGACCCTCAGATCCATCGCCCTTTTAATTTAACAAAAGAGGAGCAAAAAACTTACGCGGCGGATATCGTATTTGTGGGCAGTATGTACGGATACAGGATCAAACAGCTTGAAAATTTAGTTGATTTTAACCTGGCGATCTGGGGACCGGGTTGGAAGAATTTGCAAGACAGGTCTTCATTAAAGAGATTTGTCAGAGGAGATGCTGTTATTCCTTCGGAATGGGTTAAAATTTTTAATGCGTCAAAGATCACATTTAATCATATCGGACAATATAATATGCCTCCCTATCTTACGGGGAATAATATAGTTAATATGCGCTTTTTTGAAGCGCTTGGTTGTAAGGCATTTCAAATAGTCGATTATAAAAAAGATATCTCCTCTTTTTTATTCTCCGATGGAGAGGATTTAGCCTGCTATAAAGATAATGATGAACTCAAGGAATTGGTTAAGTATTATTTAGCCCGCCCTGAGGAACGCAAAAGGATCTCTGAAAATGGTCATCGAAAAGTATTAGAAAGACATACCTATATCCATAGGATGAAAGAGGTCTTTTCTTGTTTGGAGCAGAAAATATGACATCAGGATATGCAGATTGCATAGGTTGCGGAAACAAAAATTTTGATTTTATATGTAATTTCTTGGACGGAAGCCGCAACTTTAAAGATAATCTGCAGCTTATAAAGTGTAAAAGTTGCGGACTCGTGTTTATCAACCCCTTGCCAAGCCGGGAGAAGCTGGGATCTTACGTCCAAAACCAGCTTTTTAGCGAAATAGACGACGGATCATATTCACCCCAGGTGAAGAAAATTTTATCCATTAAAGATAAGGGAAATATTTTGGACATAGGCTGCGGCAGGGGCTTTTTCCTTAACAGGATGAAACAGTCCGGATGGTCCGCTTTCGGAGTTGAGTTAAATAATGAAATGGCGGCACACGCAAAAGAAAAGTTTGGGCTTGATATCTTTTGTGGCACGCTTCAGGAGACAAAGCTCCCCGACGGGTCCTTCGATGCCGTGAATTTGCGCCATGTTCTGGAACACCTGTTATTGCCGTATCAGACCTTGATCCATATTCATAGAGTATTGAAGCAGGACGGGATCATTGTCATCACCGTTCCTAATTTCGAAGGCTTCCAAAGGAAGATATTCGGCAGATATTATTTGGCGGTAGCCGGCATATTCCATATCTCCCAATTTACCCCGCGCTCGCTGAGGTCTTTATTAGAAAGGGCGGGTTACAGGATAATTTCAATCGACACATTTCAAGAAGGGGCCTCTGTCTGGCTTTACGGGGAAAGCCTTAGGTATTTATTGAGAGATTTGAGGCTCTACCCTTTTTCTGATACCCAAAAACAGCGCCATATCGCAAAGGAAAAGACCCTTAATGGGGTTTCAGCGCGGCCTTTGATCCTTGAATTGCCGATGTACTTGATGCGTTCCATCGAGCGGATATTGTTTAAGGCCGTTGGGGGAGCCGGGGCAAGCCTTGGCATGGGCGATGTGATAGTTTGTTGCGCAAGAAAGATACCATAATGAAGATATTGTTATGCGCCTCTTCCAATAAACGGTTTATAGAGAATGGCGGATATATTGAACTCGCTCTTAAGAAGTTGGGCCATTGCGTGCAGGTCTTTGACTTCAGGGACTACCTTTTGCCTTTTGAGATCAGGAAGAGGCTCCCGGCTTTACACGACTGGGACATGCATAGGATCAATAAGCTTCTCCATGAACAAGCCAAGTCCTTCAAGCCTGATATGCTATTCGTTGTCCAGGGGCAGACCATACTGCCGCAGACGATCATTGAAATTAAGAAAAATTTAGGTTTGATCGCAGTTAATTGGTTTGTAGATTATCCTAAAGAACTAGATTACGGCTTAAAAGTTGCTAAGGCGTATGATTATTTTTTTGTAAACGGGACAGACGCTCTGGAAAAATATCTGGAAAACGGAATTACGCATGTTAAATGGCTTCCGCTCGCTTGCGAGCCTGATATCCATAAACCCCTGGTATTGGATGAAAAGGATAAGGCCAGGTTTAATGATGATATAGTATTTATCGGCTCTTTATATCCGGAGAGGATAATCCTCTTCGGGAACCTGGCAGATCTTCAGTTTGGTATCTGGACCTGGGATAAACGCCGCCAGGAAGCCGGGGTATCGTCCGGCCTAAGAAGATGCATGAGAGGCGGCCCCTTGCTTCCCGGCGATTGGGTAAAATTATATAATAGCGCGAAGATCGCCTTAAATTCTATCGGCCATTTCGGCGAATACGGAGAAAAAATCGGCAGCGATAAAATTCAGATGACAAACGCCCGGACATTCGAGATCCTCGCCTGCGGGACGTTCCAATTAGTGGACAGGAAAAAAGACATTTTAACCTTATTTTCCGATGGGGAGGACCTGGTTTGTTTTAAGGACGGCGATGAATTAAGGGACCTGGCCAAGTATTATTTAACCCACCCCGAGGAACGCAGGAAAATCTCGGAGAGCGGCCATAAAAAAGTGCTGGAAAAACATACTTATACCCACAGGATGAAAGAAATTTTCTCGTATTTGAAAACATGAATAAGATAACAGTAGTCCAGGCGGTGGAAAATTTGCGCATCGGCGGCATCGAAAAGATGGTTTCGACCGTTGCGCAGGGCTTAAATAAAGATAAATATGATGTCAAGGTCTATTGCCTCGCTGAAGGCGGGGCGATTGCGGATGAGCTGATCAGGAACGGCTGCGACGTCAGGGTCTTGAATTTAAGGACCTATCATAACCCGGTAAATATTTTAAAACTTGCCGGTTTAATGCGGAAAGACAGGGTGGATATCCTCCATACCCACGGCTATTTCGCGAGCACATTTGCCCGTTTGGCAGCCGTTATCGCCCGGGTGCCGATAATCTTCACGAAGATCTCGAGCACTTATTACGACCTTAAATTTAAGCATCGGTTGACGGAACGGGTACTTTCCTTATTTTCGGACAAGATAATCTGCGTCTCCGATGCGGTAAGGGAGTTTGTAGTACGGACGGAAAGGATAGATCCCGGGAAGATAACCGTGATCCGTAACGGCGGAAGGATAAAACCTCCTTCTCATCCGGAAGTTACGCTAAGGTCCGGATGGGGCATAAAAGAAGGCGACAAAGTCATAGGTACGGTAGCGAGGCTCGAGCCGGTCAAGGGGGTAGAGCATTTGATCAGGGCAGCCGCCACAGTAGTTAATGCGGTTGATGATGTAAAATTTTTGATCGTCGGGGACGGCGTGCAGAGGCGGGAATTGGAAAGTTTAGCGGATACGCTTCAAATTAAGGATAAAGTGGTATTTACGGGCTTTTTAATGGATCCGCAAGACGCCTTATCGATTATGGATATCTTCGTTTTGGCATCGGCGGAAAGGGAAGGTTTTTCAAGCGCTTTAACGGAGGCGATGGGATTCGGATTGCCTGTAATCGCAACCAAAATAGGCGGAAATGTCGAAGCGGTTTCTGACGGGATAAACGGGGTTTTAATCCCTCCGAAAGACCCCGGTGCCATGGCAAAAGCGATCATTGCCCTGTTGAAGGACCCGCCTAGGGCGAAAAAAATGGCGGAGGAGAGCGAGAAGTTATATCGCGAGAAATTCAGCGCCGGGATCATGATTAATAAAATAGAAGAACTCTACGATCTTTATGTCGCCAAAAAACTTAAGGTCAAAACTGAATATAAGATCATATTTTTCCCGGAAGGGAATACGGCTAATCCCGCGAGCAGGTATAACTGTTATTATTTAGCGGAGGCGTTAACCAGGGAAGGCATAAGGACCTGCATTTCTCACTCTGTTTTCCCCTACGGCAAACCCCTTAATTACGCCAGAGAAAAATATTTACTTATTAAAAACCTGCTTAAAAAGTCCCTTGTGATATTAACCAGCAATAAGGGCGACATAATATTCATCCAGCGCGGCATCCCTTGGAGAGGTTTTTTCGATAGGGCGGTATTCCGACTCTATCTTTTTGCGAAAAGAACCCTGAAGAGAAGAATAATATTTCATTTTGACGACGCGATCTATTTAAACCCTCCTGAATACCCGGCGAGAACTATAATAGAGATTAGCGATATGGTTATCGCCGGCAGCCATCATTTAAGGGATTATGCTTTGAAGTTAAATAAAAACGTATTTTTGATCCCCACCTCGATCGATACCGATAAATGGAAGCCGGGTCAGGATTCGGGAAAGGATAAGAACGGCTTTCGTATCGGCTGGTGCGGAACGGGTTCAAATTTGAAATATCTGAGTTTATTGCGGAAACCTCTTTCGATACTAGGCAAGAAATTCGATATCGAGCTAAAGATAATCGGTCCGGAAAGCGAAGCGGGGAATCTTCCGGGATTCGAAAACGTCAAGATTACATATCAACCGTGGGACCTGGATGATGAGATGAGGGCCATCTCTAAATTTGATATCGGCATTATGCCCCTTTACGACGGGGAGGCCGAAAGGGGTAAATGCGGCTTGAAACTTCTTCTGTATATGAGCCTTGGGATACCGGCGATAGGCAGCGCGGTCGGCGAAAATAGGCATATCATCAGGGACGGAGAGAACGGATTTTTGGCGTCGGATGAGAAAGAATGGGTCGAAAAATTGGAGGCGTTGATCACGGATGATAATTTAAGAGAAAGATTTTCTTTTGAGGGGAGGAGGACGGTCATTGAAAGATATTCTTTAAAGGGAAACGCGGGAAAATTAGCGCAGATCATAAAGGATTTAAGCACAAAATGAAGGTATCGTCCGGAATTTAGATGATCACCGCCACTTTATCCTTTTGAAATACTCCTGGATGTCGCCTCTCCACCCCCTTTTGGTCAGAAAACCCTTCAGGTCTTCCCTCATTTCCATAAGCTCTTCCAGATTGTAGGAATCGGTTTCAGTGACCAAACCCCCTTCTCCCTGGCCGGCTATGTTATAAAATTCACTATAGACCTTAACGATGCGCCTGATCCCGTATTTCTTTTTATGTTCCCAGGTATCGCTGCCCGGGAGGGGGATAAAAGTAAAAAGGGTATATTCATCGGGATCAGCCGTTTCCATAAATCTCTTTGTTTCTTGGATGGTATCCTTATTTTCCCCGGGTATACCCACTATAAGGTAAACTTTCGTTATTAATCCGGCTCTTTTGGCACCTTTTATAGCTTTAATGTTCTGTTTCACCGTGCATTTTTTGTTTATCCTGTCCAAAAGGTCCTGGCTGCCGGATTCCGCCCCAAATGCGATAGTCGTGCATCCCGCTTCTTTTAATCTCACGAAATCTTCGTAATTATTCCGGTCTGCCCTCCCGTTGCACCGGAATTTTATCCGTAATTTTTTAAACTCATCCAATAGAGGATAAAGCCGCGTCCTATTTAACGTGAAAATATCGTCATAAATGATAAAATTCCTGATACCGTATTGTTTTATGATAAGTTTTATCTCGTCTACGACCGATCGATTGGAGCGGTATCTCATCTTTTTAAAGGTCATGGGACTATTGCAGAAAGCGCATTTGTAAGGGCATCCCCTAGAAGTTATTATGGAAGTCGCTAACTTGCCCCCAACGATCCTATGGTAATTTTTTATATCAATTAGATCCCTGGCCGGGAAAGATAATTCATCCAGGTCCTGCGGTATGTTAAAGTCATAAACGGCCTTTTGTTTTCCTTCCATAATATCCTTCAGGCATTCCTTTATACTCAGGTCCGCCTCTCCTTTTATGACGATATCAAAATCTCTTAATGACTGTTCAGGCAGGGCCGTGGGGTGGGCTCCGCCGGCTACGACCCTCGATTTAGGATTTAGTTTTTTACAGATCTTCTTTATTTGTTTTGAAATGGGGTAATTGCAGGTATAAATTTCTATGCCGTATACATCCGCCTTACCGATCAATTTTTCCCATTGCGCATAGGGCCGTGAAGCCAGATCAGCGACCCTTACCTCGATGCCCATATCCCTTATCGAGGCGGCAACGTACAACAGCCCTAAAGGCGGATCTATCTTGTCATCCAAACTGTTGATTTGAGGCGGGCTTATTAAACAGACTTTAATCGTTCTTTTCATAAAGTAACTCCATGCAGTAACAGGTTACATTTTATAGTATGGGGAAGATGAAAATCAAGGAAATTTGCCCATCGGCCGTCAGGCCAAAGCCCTAGAATACGGATACCGCCTGTGATATAATCATCACCTAAGGAGTATTCTATTGGCCCCCATCCGTAATTCTGATTACCGAAAGTTTAAATAAATAAGCCATGTGCGGCATATGCGGGATCTTAGATTTCAATAAGTCCGGATCTGTCGATCCAAACTCGATCAAAAGGATGTGCGATGAATTGAGGCATCGCGGACCGGATGACGAGGGCTTATATTCAAACGGAAGGATCGGCCTGGGAATAAGGCGCTTAAGCGTCATAGATCTGGTTACCGGGCATCAGCCGGTCCATAATGAAGATAAAAAGATATGGGTTGTTATGAACGGCGAGATCTATAATTTCCGGGATTTAAGGGACGGGTTAGAGGGAAAGGGGCATAAGTTTTACACGAAGTCGGATACCGAGGTATTGGTCCATTTATACGAAGAATACGGCGAAAATTGCGTGCAGCATCTTCGCGGGATGTACGCTTTTGCGATCTGGGATGAGAGACGGGATAAACTGACCCTAGCAAGGGACAGGGTCGGGAAGAAACCTTTGTGTTATCGTTTGGAAAACGGGAGGATGGTCTTCGGCTCCGAGATCAAGTCGATACTGGCCGTTTCCGGAACGTCCCCTCGCATGGATCCGGAGGCTTTGGATCTCTACCTTACCTATAAGTATATTCCGGCCCCCAAGACCATCTTTCAGGGAATAAGGAAACTTCCTCCTGCCAGCATCCTGGTCTGGGAAGACGGGAAGATGACCATAAACGAATACTGGGATCTGAAATTTACGCCCAAGGGTGATTTCACGGAGGCCGAATGGGAAGAACGGATCATGGAGCGCTTAAGGGAGGCAGTAAAGATCCGCCTGGTAAGCGATGTGCCCCTGGGGGTCCTTTTAAGCGGCGGGGTAGATTCAAGCGCGGTCACCGCTTTGGCATCACAGCTTTCAGGCGGCCCGGTCAAGACCTTTTCGGCTGGTTTTGAAGAGGCCGATTTTTCCGAATTAGAATACGCCCGCCTTATCGCAAAACGCTTTAATACAGAGCACCGCGAATTTATCGTAAAACCTGAAGCGGCGGAGATCCTGCCGGAATTGATCTCGCATTACGGCGAGCCGTTTGCGGACGCATCTTGTATCCCGACTTTTTATTTGGCAAAATTGTCGAGGGAGTTCGTGACCGTCGCGCTCTCCGGCGATGGCGGGGACGAGAATTTTGCCGGCTACGGCTGGTACAACATCCATTCTTATTTCGCGCCGTTTAACGCCTTTCCGAGGTTTTTATTCGCCTTAAACGACTCCTTATTTAAAGCGATGGGTTTTGCGAGGAGCAGGTCCGTCCTGTTAAGGCGCCTTAAAAAAGCGATGAAGTACGGCAGGTTGGATCCCGTTCAACGATACGGAGAATGGGTATCATATTTTAACGAGGAATTAAAATCGCAACTTTATAATGAAAGGCTAAAAAAAGGATCGAGGAAAGAACGCGAGTATGGTCTATTGCTCGAATGCCTCAAAGGCGCCGGGGACCTGGGCGTATTGGACAAGCATCTCTACGTGGATATCAAAAATTACCTTCCGGGAGATCTATTGGTAAAGATGGATATCGCCTCGATGGCTAATTCGCTCGAAGTGCGTTCGCCTTTTTTAGACCATAAATTTTTGGAGTTTACCGCAACGATCCCCGCCGGATTGAAGCTGAAACGGGGAGAAGGAAAATATATCTTTAAGAAGGCCATGGAAGGATTGTTGCCGGAGGAGATATTGAACCGGAAAAAACAGGGTTTTTCGGTCCCGTTAAAGAAATGGATAGGCAAAGACCTGAGCGGCTTTATCGAGCGGACGCTGTTAAGCAAAGAGTCGGCGGTCGGAGAATATTTTAATACGGGTTTTATTAAGCAGATGCTGACGGACCACCGGAACGGAAGCGTAAATTATGCCGGCCACTTATGGGCGCTTACGAATTTTGAGATATGGCATAAAATATTCATCGAGAAAAAAGACTATGCCGGATAATTCGCGCAAACAAGAGATATTGGCTAAAGAGAGCCCCGATTTCTTAAGTTATTCGCGGCTCTATTTTTGGTGGAAGAAGAACAGGGTGATTTGCGATATCGTGCGCCGGGAATTAAGAAGCCGGAATATAAAAAATATCCTCGATCTGGGATGCGGCGTGGGCGACGATATCTTTTACCTGAACTCCAAATACGGCGCCGAATACGGTTTAACATTCAGCGGGGTAGATAAAAACGCCGAAAAGATAGAGTTTTGTGAGGCGCGGAAGGATTTCAGGGGAGACGGTAATGTAGAATTCAGCGTCGGGGATATAACTAAACTGGAACTAAAAGATTCCTCATGCGACTTAGCGATCTGTTCCGAGGTAATAGAGCATTTAACCCGGCCGTTGGACGCGATCAAGGAAATAAAAAGGGTCCTTAAAAATAACGGGGTGGCCGTAATCAGCACGCCGAACGAGTCCAATCCGATGATGAAAGTCAGGAGATCCTTATGGTTTTTGAAATCCCCAAAAGCTCAACTTGGGGATACTTCGGATGCCGGGCATATTTCGGTGTCCGGCTTGAATGATTGGGTCGGGGTCTTTAGGCGCGAAGGGTTTAAAATCGAGAAAATATGCAGGGGAAGCCTGCTTTTCGGGGGGCATCAAATCGATCCCCACAGGGCTTTATTTTTATTTGTCCTGTTTTTCGATATGGTCTTGGATCTCCTGCCTTTCGGAAAAAATTGGTCGGAAAATATAATCTTTTACCTAAGGAAGAGATGAGAATCTTCAATGTGTTATATGTAGACATATTCGGCGACTGGATAGGCGGCGGGCAGAGAAGCCTGATGGATCTGGCGAAGTCGTTAGATCTTGAGCGCTTCAATCCGGTCATAGTTTGCCCGGAGGAAGGCAAGTTTGTCGATTTGATCCGGAGTCATTCGATCGCCGTTGAAATCGTGCCGATGGGCACATTCAAGACGATAAATTTCATCTCCTGGGTTTTAACTTTTAATAAATTGGCGGCGCTTGTCAAAAAGCGCAAAATCGACTTAATCCACGTAAACGGCCTAAGGGCGGCGATCTATTGCGGCGCGGTGTCGAAGTATCTCAAGATCCCTCTCGTCTGGCATGTAAGGGTGCCGGAATCGGGGGGAGTCGCCGAAAAGGCGGCGTATGCTTTCGCTCATAAGATAATCGTGAATTCAAGGGCTGTCGGCAAAAAATTCGCGAATTGGCGGGGAAGCTCAGATAAGGTCACGGTCATATATAACGGGATAAATCTGGAAGAGTTCAAACCCGGCGAAAGGAAAAACAAGTCAGTTGCCGAATTCGGCTTCGGTGAAAATGATCCTTTAGTCGGCATAGTCGGAGAATTAAGCCCGAAAAAAGGCCAAAAATATTTTTTAGAAGCGGCTTCTAAAGTGATCAGGAGATCACCTCAGGTTAAATTTTTGATCGTAGGGGAAGAACATGGCAGCGGCGTATATAAAGGCGAATTGATCAGGTTGGCGGATAGGTTAAAGATCTCGTCGTCGGTTTATTTCCTGGGATTCCGGGATGATATAGCCGGGATATTGGATTCCCTGGCATTGTTAGTCCATTGCCCGGAGAGGGAGGGATTCGGAAGGGTAGTGGTGGAAGCGATGGCATTGAAAGTGCCGGTTGTCGCAACTAATGCCGGCGGGATACCTGAGATAATCAAAGACGGGGTGAATGGGTTTTTAATCCCTGTCGGTGAGCCGGAGACGCTGGCTAAGACGATATCAGGCCTGTTAAGGGATAAAGCGAGATCCGCGACCCTGGGAGAGGCCGGCAGAAAGACGGTCGAAGAATCATTCGATCTGAAGAATCAGATAAAAAAGATCGAAGGGATTTACCGGGAATTGCTTCAAGGGTATGAAATAGGCGCAATAAAACAATACGCGGATCTATTCTTGGATTCGCTTTGGGGCGACCGGAATGTTTTCGCAATCCAGCCGGAGCATCGGAAGCAGTTGAATGAATTCGCGGATTACCTTGCCGGAGGAAGTATAAACTTCCGGTCAACCGATAGTTTCCTTAAGGACAGGAACAATTTTTTGATAGAAAATTTTTCGACTTTCCTGATCTCCAAAAAGATTTTAAAGGGGTCCCGCTTATACCGGGATCTCGAAACCATCAAAAGGCAAATAAGGGAAAAGGCGGTAACCGGCAAAGATTACGATGAGCGCATATCGATACAGACGCCGGAGTCGTTGATCGGCGAATATTATGATCCCAGGGATCCCGAAAGGAAGAAGAGGCTGGAGATGATCTTGCAAAGTTTAAACGCCGCCGCCGGCGAAAAGATATTGGATTTAGGCTGCGGGGCCGGCGCCCTTGTTTACCATTCAGCGCTGGCGGGAGCTGCGGCTTGGGGGGTCGACTATTCAAATAAATCGATAGAAGCCGCCGCCCGGCTTTCCAGCCGTTATAACTTTAAGGATAAGGCGACATTCCTGGTCCGCGACGTCACAAACGGCGCCCTGCCTTTCGATGACGGATTTTTTGACAAAATCGTGGCGGCTGATTTTATCGAACATATAACCCATTTCGACAAGGAAAAGTTGATTAAAGAAGCGCGCCGGGTCCTAAAAACCGGAGGAACGCTGATAATCTATACGCCCAACGGGATAAGGGAGTTTTTTGGACATTTGAAGCGGCGTCTTTTGCGTGCGTTCAGGGCGGAAAATTATCTTTACGATAACACAAGGCTCCATTTCGGTCTAATTGACAGGTTCAGGTTTGAAGGCCTGTTAAGAAGGAACAACCTTATCTTTAAGAGGTATCGTGTCGATATTACACGGCCATATTTGGCGGCTACGCCCTTGCTTAACGACCTTTTAAGCGCTAATTTTTTGTGGGTGATTAAAAAGAGCGGTAAATTATAAGGTATAGATAATGGAAGAAGTCAACTGCGATATATGCGGGATCAACGGGACGAAAAATATAGTAAGCTCGGATAAATTTAATGTCGTCCAATGCCAGGGGTGCGGCTTGGTATATATGAACCCGAGGCCGGATAAGTCGTGGTTAAGTGAATACTATATCAACTATTACTCGGATCTAAAGGGCCATTATGAAGAAGAGAGGTTGTATAAGTGCCGCTTTAAAGAGCGATTGGACGCGATAAAAAAATTTAAAGACGAAGGCAGGCTATTAGACATTGGCTGCGGCGTCGGATTTTTTTTGCAATCGGCTAAAGAGAGGAAATGGCGAGTATCCGGGATAGAATTTTCACCGTTGTCGGCGGATATGGCCCGGGCTGCCGGCGTAGATGTGCTTACGGACTCGATCGAGGACGCGGATCTGGAGAGCGACTCCTTCGACGTGATCACGATGTGGCACGTGATAGAACATTTACGGCGCCCCTCAGAGGCCCTGAAGAAAGTTTATCGCGCGTTGAAAAAAGGGGGCGTATTAGCCCTTGAGACCCCTAATATTGATTATTATTTTAAATTTAAGGCCGATAAATTAAATGATGTTTTACGTCGCGAACACCTCTATAACTTTTCGAGCCGTACATTAACCCGCTTGTTGGAAAATTCAGGATTTACCGTTTTAAATTTAGAACAAAGGCCGTCGGGGACGGACCTGGGCGGGATGCTGAAAAAATACCGAGTTAAAGGTTATTTGGTAAAGCATCTGCCTTTTTTGTCCATGATCAGGAAACCTTTGATGCGATTCAGGGGTTTGTTAGGCAAAAACGAGGTTATCGTTGCTTACGCAAAAAAATAGGATCAAAAAGATCTTGATCCTGCGGCTAGACCGCATAGGAGATATAGCGCTTTCTACGCCGGCGATCAAAGCGGTGAGGAAATCTTTTCCGGAAGCGCACATCGCGGTGATGGTCAAGGAGGAATACAGGGACTTACTTATGAACGATCCCGCCATAAATGAGGTTATCGGCTGCAAGCCCTTTTGGGATCTTAAGTTCATCGGGGGATTACGGGATAGGAAGTTCGATCTAGCCGTCGACCTGATCATGGCTTGGGATTATAAAAGCGCCTTATTGGCTTATTTGAGCGGGGCCCCTTATCGGGCAGGCTACGATATCGCGGGCAGGGGCATATTTTTCAATATAAAGGCCGGACACGGCAAAGAGAAGAAACATCTCGTTGAAAATAATATGGACGTCATAAGAAAGCTGGGAATAGTGCCCGGCGGGGAGAAGCCTCAACTTCATGTCGCCCCGCAGGATTCGGCATTTGTTAAGGATCTTTTATCATCGCAGGGCATTGATCAGGGCGAAATTTTAGTCGGCATCCATCTTGGAGGGTATTATCCATCGCAACGCTGGCCGGCGGAGAGAGCCGCCGGACTCTCCGATGAAATAATCAAAAGATACCCTGCGAAGGTGGTCCTTATCGGGGGGCCGGAAGAAAGGGATCTGGTCGAAAGGGCCACGGGATCGATGAAGGTAAAAGCTATTGTCGTAAAAGACATCTCTTTGGAGCATTTAATGGCGCTGATCCAGCGGTGCCAACTTTTGGTCTGTAATAATTCCGGCCCTTTGCATATCGCCTGCGCATTAGGGGTGCCCACGGTATCGACTATGGGGCCGACTTTACCCTGGCGGTGGCGCCCTGTCGGAGAAAATCACATTGTCCTGCGGAAGGACCTGCCTTGCAGCCCATGCGAAAAAGGTTTTTGCAAGACGCACGAATGTATGGAATTAATTACAGTAGAGGAGATGTTAGATGCGGTTGACAGGCAGATGAAAATTTTGGTGAAGAATAAATGTGCGGAATCTACGGCGCGATAGGGATCCGGGATCCTTCGCTTTTGGAGCGCATGGGCGCGGCCACATTTTATCGCGGCCCCGATGAAAGCGGCGCCTATTTGGATGATAATGTCTCATTGGGCGTGCGAAGATTAAAGATAATCGGATTAGAATGCGGGCAACAGCCGATACACGATGAGGATCAGGCGCTTTGGCTCGTTTATAACGGCGAGATATATAATTTTCAAGAGTTACGGTATTCCCTTGAGGCGAAGGGGCATAAATTTTATACAAAGACAGACGGCGAGGTGATCGTACACCTCTATGAGGAATACGGCGAGGATTGCGTAAAGCATTTAAGAGGGATGTTCGCCTTCGCTATCTGGGATAAAAAAAATAAGAACTTATTTTTGGCGAGGGACAGGATCGGGATAAAACCGCTTTATTATACATCTGTTGACGGAGTTTTGTATTTTGCCTCAGAACTCAAGGCCTTATTGGAGGCAGATGTGATCAAGAAAGAGATAAATCATGAGGCGATACATAATTTCTTGATCTTTCTTTATGTGCCGGCGCCTTTGACTATTTTTAATTCTGTTTTTAAGTTGCCGGCAGGGCATATCTTAAGGTTCAGGAACGGCAATTATTCGACAGAAAAATATTGGGACTTGGAACCGAACGTAAATGAAGAGAAAAACGAGATCTTTTATCTCGACAAGATATATGATCTATTGCAAGAGGCGGTAAAGTTACATTTAATAAGCGATGTGCCTTTGGGGGTCTTTTTAAGCGGAGGAGTGGATTCGAGCGTTTTAGTAAGCGTTATGGCGGGCCTGACAAATCAACCGATAAAGACTTTTAGTATCGGATACGGAAGAAAAGATGAAGATTATAACGAGCTGAAATATGCCCGCCTGGTCAGTGAATGCTTCGGCACGGAGCATAGGGAGTTTATTGTCGAGCCGAATGAGATCGGGCTCCTGCCGAAACTTGCCTGGCATTTCGATGAGCCATTCGCGGATTCATCCGCGATCCCCACTTTTTTAATTTCACAATTAGCGAGGAAAGACATAACGGTCGCCTTAAGCGGCATCGGCGGAGATGAGGCCTTTGGGGGATATCCCAGGTATTTAGGCGCTTATATTTCCGAATATTATCAACGCCTGCCGGACATTATTAGAAAGGCGGCGTATAAAGCGGCATCCCTGTTTCCCGAGAGCACACAGAACAGGGATCTTTTTGGCTGGGCGCGGAGGTTCGCCAGGGGCGGGCTCCTGTCTTTTGAAGCGAGGTATCTCGATTGGGTGACTTTCCTGCGGCCGGACGAGATGAACAAACTCTACACGGCAGGTTTTATCGCAAAATTGAAGGATGCCGACCCGGTTAAGGATAAGTCGGATTATTTCGGCGGGGACAGATCGATGGAAAGGATCTTTTGTTTTGATATAAAAACCTATCTCGCCGACGATCTGCTCTTTATGGCTGATAAAATGAGCATGGCGAATTCGCTGGAATTGCGAGTGCCATATTGCGACCACAAAGTGATGGAGTTTGCCGCCTCGATCCCTTACGGATTAAAACTCAAAGGGCTTAAATTAAAATACCTGTTAAAGAAGTCCTTCAGGGATCTGCTGCCCCGGGAGATCCTGGCCCGGCGAAAACAAGGTTTTATGATCCCCATAGGCAGATGGATAAAACAGGACCTGAAAGGCATGGCAGAAGATCTCTTGTCCAGGCGGCAGATCGAGAAGCGCGGCTATTTCAATTACGAATATATCCGCCAGATCCTGGATCAGCATTACTCCGGGAAACGGAATTTCACCGACAGGATCTGGGCGCTTATGAATCTGGAGATGTGGCACAGGATATATATAGACAAGGATTGCCGGCTAAATAAAGATATGGATATGGCGGTTGAAGAGATCGCCTCAACCGCGGGGAGGCGTTTCCCCGAGCCTGTAAAGGACGGTTTTAAGGACGTCAAAAAGATCCTTGTCATAAACTTAGCGGGCATAGGAGACGTTGTGATGTCGACCCCTGCCTTGAGGGCATTGAGAAAGAGATTTCCGTCGGCCTTTATCTCATTTCTTACGGTCCCCCGTTCCGCCGGCATCCTCAGGGGCAGCTTGGATGTGAACGAGATCTTGACCTTAGATGCGGAAAAACCGAATATAAAAGATGCCTTAAGGTTGTTGATAAGCTTAAGGAAAGTCAAATACGATATGCTGATCAACCTTTACGAGATAGGTTCGCTTCTCGGCACCATTAAAATGGCATCTATTTTCTGGTTTGTGGGAGGAAAATATAAGGTCGGACGAAATACCGGGGGATTAGGCTTCTTCTTAAATCGTAAAATTTTTGAAAGCGGCCGGCAAAAAAGGCATACGGTTGAGTCGATGCTGGACATCCCGAGATTTTTAGGCGGCAAGGCGGACGGGAAAGGCACGGAGATACCGCTTGAAAAAGATGAGATAGATTTCGCCCATGATTACCTTAAGTCGCGTGATATTTCCGATGGGGACCTGTTGTTCGGGCTCCATAAAGACGCTAAAAGGCCGAGCAGGCGCTGGCCGGATGAAAATTGGGATATTCTGGCAAAAGAATTAAAATTAAGATACGGGGCAAAGATAATTTTTACGCCCGGCGCCGGTGAATTTAATTTAAAACAATTTGCCGCCATCCTTAAAAGGTTCGACCTTTTCATCACAAATGATACCGGGGTCATGCATATCGCCGCGGCCATAGGCACGCCCATGGTGGCTTTGTTCGGACCGTCGGACGTCCATAAGTTCCGGCCTTACGCCGAGAGCGGTAAATTTGCGATCGTAAGGAAATACGCCGGTTGTAAACGGCCTTGCTATGAGAATGATTGCGCCGATAAGGGCTGTATGGAGCGCATTGCGCCTGAAGATGTCCTGATAGCGGCGGAGAGAGTATTAAATGAAAAAAAGATTAAAAGTCCTTCATGTAATTACGCGCTTAGATAAAGGCGGTTCTTCGGAGAATACCCTGTTGACCGCCTCCGGCCTGGATAAGGGAAGGTTTGATGTAACCTTGGTCTTCGGGAAGACTAACGACCCCGATGGCCGGGTAAGAAGGGCTTTGTCCGATAACGGGATAAATTACCGGGTAGTCCCCCGGCTAGTAAGACAGGTAGCCCCCTGGAGCGACCTGATCGCCTTTTTGAAATTATGCGCAATAATAAAGAAAGGGAATTTCGACATAGTCCACACCCATACGTCAAAAGCAGGCATCCTGGGCAGGTGGGCAGCGAAGTTAGCCGGCGTCAAGGCCATAATCCACACCCCGCATGGCCATATCTTCTATGGTTATTTTGGCCCGGCAAGGAACAGGTTGTTCATCATTTTGGAGCGGCTCACGGCGCGTATCACCGACAGGATAATCACGTTGACCCAAAGAGGGAAAGACGAGCACGTTAGATTCAGGATATCGAAGGCCGATAAATTCGTGCCTATTTATAGCGGAGTAGAATTGGAAAAGTTCATAGACTCGAACTATGACCCTGCGCGGACGAGGGAATCGCTCGGCATCCCGCCAAACGGGCCGGTAATAGGGACCATAACGAGGCTCGAGCCGGTAAAAGGGAACATGTATTTTATCGAAGCGATACCTCAGGTCATCAGGATCTTTCCGGATTTAAAAGTTATAATAACGGGCGATGGAGCGCAAAGGCGCGCGATAGAAAACAGGATCAAGGAGCTTTCTTTATCCCGGAATATCATTCTCCGCGGCGCAACGAATGATGCCCCGAGGGCGTTGTCTGCGTTGGACATATTTGTCCTGGCTTCTTTAAATGAAGGAATGGGAAGATGCCTGCTTGAGGCTATGGCCCTGTCCATACCGATAATCGCGACGGATGTCGGCGGGGTATCTGAAATTGTCGAGAATGGAGTGAATGGGATCTTAGTTCCTTCGAAAGATGCGGCCGCGCTGGCGCAAGCTATAATATCTTTACTGAGAGATAAGGCTCGCGCCAAAGAGATGGGCAAGGCGGGTAAAAATAAGCTCAACCGGTTTTTTAGCGCTAAAGCTATGGTGGAAAAGATAGAGGCGTTATACGAAGAACTCATATAAATTTCGCATAGTGAACGGCAGCCTGATATTACCCGGTAAGATCGAACGGGGCAAGACACTTTTCGTAAATAACGGAAGGATCTCGCCGGCCGGCGGGGTCCCTGCCAAGGACTGCGAGGTCTTGGACGCCAAAGGCCTTTTCGTTTCACCAGGTTTCATAGATATGCACGTCCACGGCATATTCGCCGATAAGGCCGCCGCTCTGGACGGTCCGGGCCTGAAAGAGATGTGCGTCCGGCTGGCTAAACATGGGGTCACCGGTTTTCTCGCTACTACAGTTTCATCCCCGCCTTCGACGCTCTTGAAGACCGTAAGAATAGTCAAAAACTTCATCGAAGACAATCCCGGAACGAATCTTTTGGGCGTCCATTTTGAGGGGCCGTTTGTTAACCCCCGGGCCGGTGGCGCCCAGAACCGTAAGTACATACGCCCGTTCGACCCTTCAGGGATGGAGGATGTCTTTTCCGAGGGTAAAGGGATCATAAAGGCCGTGACGTTCGCGCCCGAGGTAAAGGGCGGGATGCGCCTGCTGAAGGCGTTAACGGCCCGCGGCATCAAACCGTTTATCGGCCATTCGGCCGCCGGCTATAAGGAAGTCGAGGCCGCCGCCGCGAAAGGCGCCACGCATATCACCCATATTTTTAATGCTATGCCCGTTTTACACCACCGGGAACCCGGTCTCATAGGCGCGGCGCTTACTATCGATAATATTACCGCGGACATCATAGCCGACGGCATCCACGTCGATCCCTCCGCCGTAAAATTAGCGGTTGAGGCCAAGGGAACCGGTAAACTCGTCCTTATTTCCGACGGGATAGGAAGCGGCGGCAAAACCCTCATGCTTGGCGGCCTGAAGGTGCGCGTAAAGGGCAAAGAAGCGCGGCTCGATAACGGTAAGTTGGCCGGAAGCGTCATAGGCCTCAACGACGCGGTCAGGAATATAATGAAGTTCGCCGGCGTAAGCCTTCCCGAGGCTGTCTGTATGGCGAGCCTTAATCCGGCGCGCATCCTCGGTATCGACGGCAGGAAGGGTTCTCTCGAGCCCGGGAAAGACGCCGATATCGTGATATTCGACCAGGATTTGAGGATCAGGCACACGTTCATAAAGGGGAATGCCTGGAACTGATGATCCGGGACTGACCGTTCCCGCTACCAAAATATTTTCCAATCTGGTATAATTACTTCCATGACCTTCTTTATAATCCTTATCGCGGTCTTCCTCGCGATGAACGTCGGGGCGAACAACGCAGCCGCCGAGATGGAGGCGGCCTACAGGACCGGCGTGCGCACGAAGAAGGAAGCGCTGATATTGATCGCGATCTTCGTCATCCTCGGCGCGATAATATCCGGCCTTCCCGTCCTGAAGACCCTGAGCGAAGGCATAGTCCCCATCCGGACATTCAAATCCTATTTCTATATCGTCTTTGTCGTCATGGCCGTCGCGGCCGCTTACGATTTTATATCCAGCATATTCAAGGTATCCATTCCCACTACCTACGCCATCGTCTCTTCCATCGCGGCGGTAGGCATATATTACGAGACTATGTCTGTCGAGAAATATACCGATATCCTCGCCTGGTGGGTTCTTTCGCCTATCTGCGTATTCGGCGCCGCGTTCGCCATCGGGAAACTGCTTAATTCCAGGGCCGTCAAAGAGTACCGTCACCTGAAAGAGAAGAAGGGCAGGGCCCTGCTCGGGGCGCTCCTTACCTTTTCCGGGTGCTATGTGGCCTTCGCGGGCGGGGCGAACGGCGTCGGAAAGGCGATGGCCCCCGTAGTCGCGGTCGGTTTCATAGATACCAGGTGGGGCATACTGATCGCGGGCATAGGTATCGCGGCGGGAGCCCTTATCTTCGGAAAGGCGGCGCTCGAGACCGACGAGAGGGAGCTTGGGGAGATAGGTTTTGTCAGGGCGATAATCATCGAGCTGATATGCGCCACCGCGCTTTTGGCCGCGTCGATAAGCGGGATCCCGCTTTCCGTCTCCGTGACCGTGACCGCGAGCCTGACCGGCCTCGGCTGCGCCGACATGGGGATCATGCCGAGCATGAAGAAACATCATGCCGTAAGGAACCTCCTGATGTGGCTTATAGTGCCTTTTACGTCCGCGTGGCTTACCTATTTCCTTTTGCACCTCCTTAAGGTCATATTGAAATGAAATTATCCCTGAAAAAAGTCCACATCGCAGAAATGATAGAACACGCGAAACACGAATTCCCGAACGAGGCCTGCGGCCTCCTGGCAGGAAAGAGCAGGAAGGTAAGCAAGGTCTACCGGATGGCGAATACCGAAAGGGGCGGGATGAGATACGCGATAGCGCTTAAGGAGCAATTCGACGCGGCCAGGGACATGCGTTCACAGGACCTGGATATGGTCGCGATCTACCATTCGCATCCGAATGTCCGGCCCTATCCCTCTTTCCGCGATATCCAGCTCGCGATGCATCCCGAGTGTTCCTATGTCATCGTCTCGCTTATCAACGGCATGCCCGAGGTCCGATCCTTCAGGATAAGGAAGGGCATGGTCGAGGAGGAAGAGATAGATGCCGGCTGAGCTCACTTCCGTCCAGCGGGAGAGATACAGGAAACATCTCATCTCCGATATGATAAGAGAAAAAGGCCAGAAAAAACTTTTGTCTTCAAAGGCGCTGATAATAGGCCTAGGCGGCCTCGGTTCGCCGGCCGCTTTATATCTTGCGTCCTGCGGGGTGGGGACGATAGGCATTGTCGACAGCGATGACCTCGAGCTTTCTAACCTCCACAGGCAGGTATTATATTCCACCGGAGATATAGGCAAGCCGAAAACCTCTATGGCCGAAAAGAGACTGAAGGAAATGAATCCTGATATCGATATCAGGGCTACAAAAGCCAGGGTGGCCGCAGATAATGCGAAAGACATGTTAAAAGATTACGATGTAATTCTCGACTGCACCGATAATTTCGAGACGAAATACCTTATCAATGACACGTGCGTTTCTCTGGGTAAGGCCCTCGTGCACGGCGGCATTTACGCCTTCGACGGGCAGGCGACATTCATATTGCCGGGGAGGGGACCATGTTACAGGTGCATCTTTCCCGAGTTGCCCGGCCCCGAGGCGTTCCGCAATTGCCAGCAGGCCGGCATCCTTGGTTCGGCCCCGGCGGTCATCGGCTCTGTTCAGGCGAACGAAGCGTTGAAATACCTTCTCGGGATAGGGAAGAACCTCGTCGGGAGGCTGTTAAGGTACGACGCGCTTACCGGCGAGATCAGGATATCGGAGTATAAAAAAAATGAAAAATGCCCTGTTTGCGGCGGGAAATAATCTGATATGACAGCCAGATTTGAGTTATGGGCGATATTCGGCATCGCGATAACCGCGATGCTCTTTGTCGACCTGTTCGTCGTGAACAGGAAGTCGCACGCGATCTCGGTCAAGGAGGCGCTGAAGTGGGTCGCCATCTGGGTCGGTGCCGCGCTGATTTTTTGCGCGGGGATATTCTTTCTTATGGGGAAGGTGAAGGCCCTCGAATTCCTTACCGGTTATATCCTCGAAGAATCACTGAGCGTCGACAACCTTTTCGTCTTCATAATGATATTTGAATATTTCCACGTCCCCCGCACTTTCCAGCCGCGCGTGCTCAAGTGGGGGATAATCGGCGCCATAGTGTTGAGGGCCCTGTTCATCGTCGCGGGAGTAGGGCTCTTCACGAGGTTCGACTGGATAACATACGTTTTTGGCGCGTTCCTTGTTTTTACCGCGGTCAAGCTCGTGTTGAGGAAAGAGGAAAAATTCGAACCCGAGAAGAACCCTTTATTGCGCCTGTTCAGGAGGTTCTTCCGCGTCTCCCAGGAATACCATGAAGACAGGTTTTTTGTGCTGCATAACGGCGTCTGGGCGGCGACCCCTCTTTTTATCGCGCTGCTCCTGATAGAATCGAGCGATGTGATATTCGCGATGGACTCGATACCCGCGATCCTCGCCATCACCAAGGACCCTTTTATCGTATATACTTCCAATATATTCGCGATACTCGGCCTGCGTTCGCTGTTTTTCGTGATATCCGGAATGATGTCTGTCTTCCGTTATCTAAAGATGGGCATCTCGGCAATACTCTGTTTCGTGGGCATCAAGATGCTCATCTCCCATTTTATGGAAATAGATATCCGCGTCTCGCTGGCGGTCATATTCGGATTATTGGCCGTATCGATACTCGCTTCCGTCATCCATAAAGAAAAAGGAGACAAGTAGATGTCCGAGCTCAGGGAGAACCTCGCTACCAAAAGGTGGGTGGCAATCGCCACCGAAAGGGCGAAGAGATCCGACGATTTCAAAAAAGGCAAAGAATTACCGGCGCCGCGGCCGGCGTATGACGGAAAATGCCCGTTCTGCGAAGGGAATGAGACCCCGGACCAGACCGAGGCCTTCTCGATCCGCGACCCGGGGACAAAGCCCGGAGAAAAAGGATGGAAGATAAGGGTGATACCTAATAAATACCCGGTGCTTGTCCCTCCGCAAAAAGGCGCGGCTATCGAGGTGAAAAGGCATAAGTCCGGCATATACCTCCATATGGAAGGGATCGGAAAGCATGAGGTCGTGATCGAGAGCCCCGCCCACAACAAGACTATCGCGACGATGACTCCCTCCGAGGTCGAGGCCGTCATAAAGGCGTACCATGAGAGATACCTCGCCCTCGACTGGGACCCGGCGTATAAACAGGTCATAATATTCCGTAACCAGGGCGCCGGCGCCGGGGCCTCGCAGCTGCATCCTCACTCGCAGATAATCGCGACGGCGATGATGCCGCAGCATATGAGGTATGCCCTTATTGAGGCGCAAAGATACTATGACGAGCTCGGCAAGTGCGTCTTCTGTGACATGATAAAATGCGAGCTCACAGAGAAAGAACGGCTGGTCATGCAGAACGACAAGTTCGTCGCGTTCGTCCCATACGCGGCACTGCTCCCTTACGAGACCTGGATATTGCCGCTCAAGCATTCGACCTCGTTCGCCGACCTGGCTCCCGGGGATATAGCGCCGCTCGCCCAGATACTGCGCGACATCCTCGCAAAATTATATTACGGCCTTAATAACCCCGATTACAATTATTGCATAAGGAGCGTGCCCCATTACTCGGCGAGCGAGCCGTATTACCACTGGCATATACAGATACTACCGCGCCTTACTACGCCGGCGGGCTTTGAGATCGGCTCGGGTATGGCCGTAAATGTCACGCTGCCGGAAGAGTCGGCTAAGTTCCTGCGCGAATTCAAGATCGGGACGCCATGAGATCAGCCATCGCGCCGGTATTATTGCTCTGTTTGTTATTCCTGCCCGCGGCCGAAGCCGCCTCCGGCAAGACGGTCCCCCCTAAGCTCGACGGATGGTACCTGGTCTGGCACGATGAGTTCGACGGCGACAAGGTCGACCCCGCAAAGTGGAGGGTCGAAGACGCCGCGCTCGTTAAGAACAAAGAACTGGAATATTATTCTCCGTGGAACGTCTATATAAAAGACGGAAAACTTATTTTAAAGAGCGAGAAGAAAGAACGGGGGGGCCGGCCCTACACTTCGGGGCTTGTCGAGACGAAAGGCAGGTACTCTTTTGAATACGGCCGCGTCGAGGTCCGCGCCAAGCTCCCCGGCACAAAGGGCATGTGGCCTGCCCATTGGATGATGCCGGCGAAGGGCGGGTGGCCCCCGGAGATAGATATAATGGAACTCGTAGGGAGCAAACCGAACGTGATACACATGACGAACCACTACGGCGAATTCCCGCGCAACCGTTACGATTCCAAGGTTTTCACCGGCCCCGATTACACGAAAGGTTTCCACGTCTTCGCGCTTGAATGGGAGGAAGGCGAGCTGCGCTGGTATATAGACGGCGTCCGGCATTTTTCCGTTACGAGGAACGTCCCGCACGGCCCTTTTTATATAATACTCAATACCGCGGTAGGGGGGACGATGCCGAGCAACCCGGACGAGACGACGGTCTTCCCGCAATACCACGAGATCGATTATGTCCGCGTCTACATGAAGGAAATACCGGGGACATATTTTCTTATGACATCTGCCGTGAACGGAAAGATAGCGGTCGAGCCGAGGCTTCCAAGGTATAAAAAGGGCGATAAGGTCAAAGTCACCGCTGTTCCCGGGATAGGCTATAAATTCGTAAGCTGGAACGGGGACGCTAACCTGGGCAACGACAGCTCCGGCACGATCCTGATGAACAGGCACAAGACGATAACCGCGAATTTTACGCCCGACCCCAACGCGCCGAAACTCCTTTCGCGCGGCAAGAAAGCGGTTGCCTCGACCGCCGAAGGCCCCGAACTGTCAGCCGGGAACGCCGTCGACGGGGATATGGGCACCCGCTGGTCGTCCGAATTCTTCGACCCCCAGTGGATATATATAGACCTAGGCAAGCCCCGCGTGATAGAGGCTGTCCGGCTCGAATGGGAGAACGCGTCAGCGAGGGCGTTCAAACTCCAGGTCTCTGACGATGCCAGGAGATGGAGGACCGTCTACTCAACCGATAACGGGGCAGGGGGGACGGAGGAGATAACCGGCCTGGACGTTACCGGCAGGTATGTGCGCGTCTACGGCTCTGAGCGCAGGTCAAAGTACGGTTTTTCGCTCTGGGAGTTCGAGGTCTTCGGCAAAGAGCCGCCTTCCGTTATGTAAGCGGGCCCAAACCTACAATTTCCTTGACAAAATCCGGGATATAGTTATAATTATCTTATTGAGTGAGCGCTCACTCAATAAAGGAGACCATGGCAAACGGAACGGCTGTACATACCGACACAAGGCAGAAGATCATAAACGCGACCTTGCTTGTTACCGCCAGGTACGGTTTCGACAGGGCGACGACAGGGGAGATATCCCGCACCGCCGGCGTCTCCGAGGGTATAATTTACCATTATTTCAGGAGCAAGCGGGAGCTTTACGTAAACATGATAAAGGAAAGGGCCGCTAATTACAGGCAGGCCCTCGATAAGGAGCTGGCCGGAGCAGGAAGCCCGAAGGAAAAACTCGACCGGCTTATAGATTTTCATTTCGAGCATTTTACAGGCAGGAAGAGCATGTTCCACGGCGTACTCGACAGGACAAGCGATACGCCGTTAATAAATGAGCAGCTGATAAAGATAGCTATGGCGCCCTACTGCAGGATGATCGCGGAGATAATAAAAGAGGGCATCAAGGCCGGGGAATTCAAGGAGGCCGAATCGCAGCCTGCCGCATTCAGCCTGTTGGGGATGATGCAGCTCCCTGCGATCGTGATGCATTTCGGCCACGCCGGATTTTCCCCCCGGGACGCGGCGGATAACGTCAAAAAAATATTCTTCGGAGGCATATTAAAATGAAAAAACATTTGAAGAGAGGCATCGTTTTATTGGCAGTCATTATTTTATTTGCGACGGTAGCCTTCTATATAATGCCGCGGAAGGCGCCGAAGGGAGTCTTCCAGACGACCGGCATCCTCGAGGCGACCGAGGTCAACCTGGCTCCCAGGATATCGGAGCGCGTAAAGGAAGTCCGGTTCCATGAAGGCGATCGCGTAAAGGACGGGGAGGTCGTGGTCGTCCTCGATGACCGGAAAGAAAAAGCCCAATTCGAGCAGGCCCAGGCCGACCTTGAAGTGGCGAAGGCGAACGTGCTCAACGCGGATGCCAACATAGAAAAGGCCAAGGTAAAGATAGAGGATACCGAGCGGGACCTCGGCAGGTACGGTAAACTTCTCGAGAAGAAGCTCGTGGCGCAGAACGATGTCGACAAGGCGAAAACCGCGTACGATACGGCGGTCGCAGACTTAAACGGGATGGTTGCTCAGAAAATACTCGCTGAGGCAACCATAAAGCAATCCGAGGCCGCCTTAAAGGTCGCCAAGACGAACCTGGACGATACGGTGATATATTCCACTTTATCCGGGATGGTGGTTTTGAGGGCATTTGAGCCGGGAGAGATGGCTTCGAACGGCGCGACGATCTTGACCATTATCGACCTGTCGGATGTATGGGTGCGCGTAGACGTAGAAGAGACCGCCGTCTCAAAGATAAAACTCGGCGATATCGCGAAGGTCAAGGTAGATTCCCTGCCCGGATGGGAGTTCAAGGGGCGTGTCACCGAAATAAACAGCGAAGGCGAGTTCGCGACCCAGCGTGACGTGAAAAGAGGCAGGCAGGACATAAAGACTTTCAGGGTAAAGGTCAAAATAGACGAGCCGGAAGGACTGTTGAAGCAGGGCATGACTGCTACGGCTACCTTCGGGGGATAAGGACGGAATGGCATACGCGGCGGAAGTAAAAAATATAGTCAAAAAATTCCCGTCGGTCACAGCGGTCGACGATGTCAGCTTCTCCGTCGAAGAGGGCGAGATATTCGGTTTCCTCGGCCCAAACGGCGCCGGCAAGACGACATTGATAAGGATACTCACCTGCCTGATGAAGCCGACATCGGGCCAGGCGAATATAAGGGGCATCGATGTCGTCAAGCACCCGTCGCTCGTGAGGCGCAATATCGGCGTCGTCTCGCAGGCGCTTACCAGCGACCTCGACCTGACGGCTTATGAGAACCTGAATATCTACGGGAAATATTTCGATGTGCCGAAGAAAGAGCGCAAACAGAGCATAGATTACCTGCTCGGCAAGGTTGATTTGAAGGACAGGGCTAAAGAGCTCGTCGCGACATATTCCGGAGGCATGAGGCGGCGCCTAGAGATAGCGCGCGGGCTCATACATAAGCCGTATATCCTGTTCCTCGATGAGCCGACGATCGGGCTCGACCCGCAGTCGCGCCGCGTGATATGGGAACTGCTTCAGAAGATACGCAAGGAGACGGGGCTTACGATATTCATCACGACCCATTACATGGACGAGGCCGATATCCTCTGCGACAGGATAGGGATAATCGATTACGGCAAGATCGTGGCCCTCGACTCGCCGGCCAACCTCAAACGGAGCATAGGAGGTTTCGATATAATCGAGGTGTCGCTCAGCAACTTTACGCCTGCAGTCATGGAAAAATTGAAGGCGATGAAATTCATCAGAGAGATCGCCGAAAAAGACGAGATGCTCAGGATCTCGGTCGATGACGCGGCAAAATCGATGTCGGTCCTGATCGATGAATTCAAGAAGATGGGCACCACGATCCTCTACCTGGCCATACACGAGCAGTCCCTGGAAGACGTATTTATCCATTATACGGGCAAGACGATAAGGGAGGCCGAGGTCCAAAAGGTGAACTTCTTTATAGGGGCGGGTGCCCCGAGGCAGATGCCGGGAGGCAGATTGTGAGGGCGCTTGCGGTAACCGAAAGGGACCTCAAGAGGTTCATACGCAACCCGTTCGTAATAGTAGCGAGCATATTCATGCCTCTTATGTACCTTGTCATAATGGGCAGTTCATTCCAGGGCGAACTCAAGCACCTTCCGGTCCTCCTGGTCGACCAGGATAACGGCCCTTATGCCAGGCGCGTGGTCGAATTGCTGCAGGCGCTCGAGGACGGCCCCCACACTCTCGAGATCACGAGAGAGAACGACCAAAAGAAGGCGGTCGATATGGTAAGGGACGGTTTCTATAAAGGGGTCATAATAATACCGCCGGATTTCAGCAAAAATGTCGTCAAGAACGTGGAACCGCAGGTCGGGCTTCTGCTGGATAACACCGATTCGATATCCGCGGGAAGCATTTCAGGCGTGGTCTCGAGGGCGATGGTTTACCTCAAGTCCGATTATTTGGCGGTCCGCCCGGACAGGTCGAGGCCGCAATTGCGCTCGATAGAGCTCTATAAGAAGATAGACTACGACGCTTCGCTGGTACCGGGCATAATAGTCATGGCGATATTCATGGGAACGACGTTCACCGGGGCATTCAGCCTCGTCATGGATAAGTTCCTCGGCATACACGAAAGTTACCTGTCGACGCCGCTTACCCGGTTCGACCTCGTCGCCGGCACGATAATGAGCGGAGTGCTTATCACGACGATAATGTCGATAATAGTCATGATAGGCGGCCTTCTGATAACAGGGATAAAGCTTGCGGGAGGCATAAGCACTGTCCTGCTCCTGCTGGTCACGATGGTGATCACCGCCCTCGGGCTGTTGAGCATGATATTCACGGTCCTGGGACGGGCGGACCATCCTAGGATAGTCGGCGTGCTGGTCGGTTTCCTGAACGTAATATTTTATTTTCCGAGCGGAGCGGTCTATCCTATAGAGAGCCTTCCGAATTGGTTAAGGGCTTTCGCGAGAGTCAATCCCGAGGCGTACGCGGTCCACGCTTTTAAGGAACTCATTCTTAAGGGCTCCGGTTTCACGGCGGTCCGGGGCGACCTTATCTTCCTCACGGCATTTATCGTGGTTATGTTATTTTTAGCGACGCTGACATTTAAAAGGACGATGTGATGGCGTATATAAGGAAGATCGCTGTATTAACAGTATTATTTACGGCCCTGATATCCGGCCGCGTTTATGCCGAGGATATCCCGACCTTGACCCTGGATGACTGCGTCAAGGCCGCGCTCGCGAACAACCCGAAATTAAAAGAAGCTGTTGCCAATGTCGACCTGAATAAGGCCGGGATCGGCTCGGCGAAATCCGCTTACCTGCCGCAGATCTCCACGACAGGTAGCTACATACATTATGATACCTCGAAGGTAGCCTTCGGTTCTTTCGCGCTTTCGGGCAACGTCACTAATGCCTTTCCCGCCGTCGATAAGAGATACGAGGTCTTGTCGGAAAACACCGCTGTAAGCCAGCTTATCTGGGATTTCGGGCAGACGCTGAACAGGATCAAGTTTGCCAACGAGACGCTCTCGGCCTCGCAGTATGAATTTCTCGAGACGCAGGAGAACACGATACTTAACGCCGAGAAGGGATATTTCGACGCCATGCGCGCGCAGCTCCTGCTTGAGGCGGCGAAGGATAACTTTGAGATGATGAAAGTCCATCTCGGACGCACAGAAGGATTTTTCGAGGTGGGATACCGGCAGGCCTATGACGTTACGAAGGACGAGGTCAACGTCGCTAACGCGAACCTCGACCTCGTGACCGCGAAGAAGAATTTCGAGATGTCCAAGGTGACGCTCAATAATATAATGGGAAATACCGGCGGGACGGCATACCGGGTGGTCGAGATCGGTGATTTCAAGCCGGACGAGATAAACCTTGAGGAGGCGCTTAAGTCAGCTGCGTCAAACCGCGTAGAGCTCTCGAAGCTGCAGGCGAGGGCGAGGGCGGCCCAGGCCGACCTCGCGGCCAAGAAGAAAGGCAATTGGCCGGTCATATCCGTAGGCGGCAGCCACCAGGTAAGCGACACATCGACGCCAGGAGTCGGCAACGTCCAGAGTTGGAACGCAGGGCCCCAGATCAGCTGGCCGTGGTTCGACGGCTTCAAGACAAAGTCTGAAGTGGAGGCCGCGCAAGCGAACCTTATGTTAGCCCAGATAGGGATCCAGGATGAGACTTTGAACATAGCGCTCGAGGTCCAGAGCGCGGTGCTTTCCCTCGGCGAGGCGAAGGAGCGGATCGCCGCGACGCAGAAGCTCCTCCAACAATCGAAAGAGTATCTCGATATAGCCAGCGCCAGGTACGATGAAGGCCTCGGCTCGATAATAGAAGTGACAGACGCCGAGAACTCGGTCGTCTCGGCCAGGCAGGGCCATGCCTCCGCGATCGCCGACTACCTGACCGCCTCCGCGTCATACCAAAAATCCATCGGCGTCATCTCCCAGGGCATAGTAAAGTAAATTTTATCCGGCAGGCCCCTCATTTGACCCCTAGTTATAATGCTTGAAATAAGCATTTTGGGCGTTATAATCATTTTATACGCTAAGGGCACAGCCGCTGAGTTCAAACGTTAGATTGCGCCACCTTCATTACAAAGAAGAGGATCAGCAAAAGTCAAGAAAGGAAAATCCTAAGTGAAAAAAATTGTTTCGCTGTCTTTATTCGCAATTATTATTTTTCCCATGTTCATCTGCGCTCAAGCGCATGGTGATCAGATGGGTTGGCTCAACCAGCCTAAAAAATGGTTGAACGACAACGGAAAAATCACGATCGCAGTGGAGAGTAAAACAGATTTCTGGCGTATCACGCATTACGGCTACATTACAGACAACGGACATTTCTACTTTCGGGAGCAGGAAGGTGATTTTATTGCCCAGGTGAAAGTCCAGGGAAACTATAAGTCTCTCTATGACCAGGCAGGCTTGATGATAAGGATCAATGAAAAGAATTGGATCAAAACGGGAATTGAATTTGTCAATAATACGGAGAACATCAGCACAGTAATGACGAGGGATTATTCAGATTGGTCTGTGGTCGCTCTACGCGCAAGACCCAGCTATGTGTGGTTAAAATTGATACGCAAGAACGACTATGTGGAAATCAGTTATTCCTTGGACAACAAGTCATATCAGGTTGTGCGCGAAGGATATTTTCCGCCGAAAGTGAAATGCAAGGTCGGTATTATGGCAGCGGCGCCGGAGGGGCAAGGCTTCCAAGCCGTATTCGAGGAATTTAAGATTACACCCGGGGAATAGTCCAAAAGGCAATCTAACAACCAGATGGGCCGGACTCACTTCCCGGATTATCTTTTGTATCGATCAATCATGCTTGCCGGTCATCTGGAACGTTAGACCTCGGCAAATAAAACGGTTGAGTTTCCGCCCGCGAAGTTATAGAATATGCCTGTGCCAGAGAAGCCCAGATTACTTTTGCATGTCTGCTGCGCGCCTTGCTGCACCTACCCGATAACAGCCCTGCAGGATGAATTCGACGTAGAGTTATTCTTCTACAACCCGAATATCCATCCTGAAGAAGAGTATAAGGCGCGGCTTGACGAGGCGGAGAAATACGCCTTGAAGATAGGCGTCATCCTGCACAAGGCCGCTTATGAGGTAGACACGTGGTTCAGGGCGACGGCCGGCCTCCAGGACGAGCCCGAGGGCGGGGACCGCTGCGAGATATGCTACCGGATGCGGCTCGGCAAGACCGCGCAGTTCGCCGCGACCAACGGCTTCGCTTTTTTTACCACGACGCTCAGTATCAGCCCGCACAAAAACGCGGAAAAGATAAACGAGCTCGGCGCGATGATCGCGGATATGTATATGTTGCAATTTTACGGCGCTGATTTCAAGAAGAACGAAGGTTTCAAGAGGTCCGCGCAGATGTCAAAAGAGGCGGGCCTATACAGGCAGGACTATTGCGGTTGCCAATACAGCAAGAAGGGGAAAGGCTGAAATGAAGAAATGCCCGTATTGCGCGGAAGAGATACAGGACGAGGCGATAAAGTGCAAGCATTGCGGCGAGTTCCTTGATAAGCAGAAGCAGAAATGGTATTTCAAGACCTACGCTTTCGTCATCGCGTTCCTGTGCATCGGGCCGTTCGCGCTCCCGATAGTATGGTTCAACCCGACTTACAGCAGGGTGAAAAAGATGAACATAACGCTTATAGCTTTGGCGGCCAGCGCGGCGCTGACTATCATATTCTGGGGCGCTTTCCAATCTATAGGCGGTTATTATAAGCAGATCGAGGAATTGTTCCCTAAAATATAAAAAAGGAGGAGTTGGAATGGCTGATCTGAAATCAAAGGTCCATGAAGCTTTAAACAAGATACGCCCGATGCTGCAGGCCGACGGGGGCGATATCGAGCTTGTAGATGTCGTCGGGAAAACGGTCAAGGTGAAACTTACCGGCGCCTGCGGTTGCTGCCCGATGTCGCAGATGACGCTGCAGATGGGCGTCCAGCGCGCGATAAAAGAAGACGTGCCAGAAATAGAGAAGGTGGAAGCGGTTTAGGATCAAGGAGGAAATTTCCTTGACAAAGGTTTTTGGGTTGAGTATACTTATAACAAAAGAAAGGGGGAAATTATGAAGAGCAGACTGTTAACGACCACAATTTTGGTATTGGTAGTAATCGGTCTTTTATCCGTAAGCTCGCCTTCATACGCCCAGGGCGCCTTAAATAAGCTGGGGCGCGGAATAGTGAATACTCTCACTGGCTGGCTCGAGATCCCGAAGGGGATAGTTGATGAAAGCAAGGCCAATAACGTATTCACCGGGCTGACAGTCGGGACGATAAAAGGATTAGGCTTAGGCCTGGTCCGCACCGGCGCGGGTATCTACGAAGCGTTGACGTTCCCGTTCCCGATCCCCGAGGGTTATGAACCGATCGTAAAGCCTGAATTTGTTTATTCCGGCGAAAAGTAAAATCTTGTAGTCAGAAGAAAGAATCTTGCGGGCCCCGGAAACACGGGGCCCGTTTTACTAAGTACGGTTCGAAACGTGAAAAATAATCTTGACAAAACCCTATTTATATGGCAATATTTAAACAACCTACTTATTAACAGTACCTTACATACCTGTTTTAAAAAGTCCCTTGTAGCAAATTTCAAATGTACGTAGGAGGAGGGTTTGAATGCGTTTTAAAGTGATTCTTCTTTCCGGTATCTTTGCGGCGTTGTCTACGGCCTATATGGGACCGGCTTTTTCTGCCGGCGAACAGGTTGCGCCGCTTTTTGACCCCGGGACAGAAGAAGTCGTCGATTACGCCAAATACGGCGAGTTCAAAGGCCTTGGTACCGACAGTTACAAGTACGAGATCAAAGACAGGAAAGGGCTTGCCGCAGCGGTAGGGGAAGGGATATATCCAAGCACTAGCATAACAAAAGACCCCGCATACAGGGAAGCTCAGGCGAGCGGGAAGCTCATAGGAAAGCATTGGGAATTCGTAAACAACGAGGACCAGATGCTGGCCTTTTACAAATGGGCGACCGCGAGCGAAGAATCGGGCGTAAAGCAGTATTACACGGCTGCCGCCCTTGCCAGGTCCGGCCATACGCTCCAGGCGATAAAGGCGCATTACGCCATCCTGGTGAATTTCCCGAGGTCGATAGGCTGGACGTATTGGCATACCCCGCTCTATACCTCGAAAATGGCGTTAAATGACCTCGAATACCTTATCAGGACGCACCCGGAGCTGGGCATTAAACTGGTAGACGCGAAGATAACGGTGGAAAATTCCTTCGACAACGACGTATCCAACGATAAATTTATCATAAATCCCGGAAAGCTTGTGAAAGTAAAACCCGGAGAAGTTATACCCCCCAAGACAGATCTCACAAAACTCAAGATCATCAAGACCGCGGGCGGCGCACACGTCAAACTCGTCAAATACGAGAATGGCCACTGGCAGCTCCTGGTCGACGGCAAGCCTTTCCCTATGAAGGCGATCGCCTATTCCCCGAACAAGGTCGGGCTCTCCCCGGATAACGGGACCTTGAACGTCCAGACCGACTGGATGACCGCGGATTATAACAAGAACGGAAAGATCGACGGCCCGTATGACGCCTACGTCGACAAGAACAAGAACAACAAACAGGACCCGGACGAGCCTTCTGTCGGCGATTTCCAGCTGATGAAGGAGATGGGGGTCAATACGATCCGCCTTTACCATCATTCCACCAATAAAGAACTCCTTAAGGATGGCTATGAGAGATACGGTTTCATGTATCTCATGGGAGATTTCCTCGGGATGTATGCCACCGGTTCCGGCGCCGATTGGTATTCGGGCACGGATTACACCAACGAAGAGCATAAGAAGAAGATGATGGCGAGCGTCAGGGAGGTCGTGGAGGAATATAAGGACGAGCCTTATATCCTCATGTGGGTGCTTGGCAACGAGAACAATTACGGCTATCCCGGCGTGCCGGAAGTCGAGCCGGGGATGGGATGCCGCGCCAAGCTCCAGCCGGACGCGTATTACGCCTTCGTCAACGAAGTGGCGAAGATGATAAAATCTATAGACCCCAACCACCCGGTCGCCATCTGCAACGGCGAGACGGTATATCTTGATTATTTCGCCAAGTATTGCCAGGATGTGGACGTATTTGGAGCGAATGTTTACCGCGGCCCGAACGGATTCGGGAGGACGTATTGGGAGGACGTAAAGGACTTTACCGGCAGGCCCTCTATCATAACCGAATACGGCTCTCCTTCCTATTTAAAGGATAACCTGGAAAAAGGGGAAGAGCTGCAGGCGGAATACCATAAAGGCAATTGGGAGGATATCGCCTATAATATGGCGGGTTCAGGTTTCGGGAACGCCCTTGGCGGGGTCTGTTTCGAATGGGTGGACGAGTGGTGGAAGGGGGGGCCTCCGCCGCAGCTCGATCCCGCGAAACAGGAACCTGAAGGATGGGATTACAAGGCAAAGGCAAAGACCCCGGGTAATTTCCGCGGGCCTTTCCCGGACGGGTGGCTGCATGAAGAATATTTGGGAGTAACAAGCCAGGGGAACGGTTCGGACAGTCCGTTCTTAAGACAGCTAAAGAAGGCTTATTCCTGGTATAAGGGAAACTGGACAAAATAACGAAAGGGGGGTTAAGGAAATGAAGAAATCAGTAATTCTGTTGGTGGTATTGGCGCTGGCCGTATGCGTAGCCGGCGTATCCGTCGCCGCCGATGCGGCCGGCACAGGAGGGTTCAAAAGGTTTAATGTCTACACCGACCGCTCAGCCCGCGATAACCATTATATACCTTCGGGCTGGATGGGCGATTATGGCGATATAAAACTTGATACCGGTTGGAAGGATAATCCTCACTCCGGGACCAACTGCATAAAGATCGTCTACACCTGCGAGCAGAAACAGGGCGCCGGCTGGGCGGGCATCTTCTGGCAGAACCCGGCTAATAACTGGGGGACCAAACCCGGCGGTTATGACCTTACCGGAGCCAAGAAGCTCGTCTTCTGGGCGAGGGGCGAAAAAGGCGGAGAGATGCTCTCAAAGACCCAGATCGGCACCTTGGCCGAAGTCAAGGTAGGCGGCATTACGGGTGAATACGCCGATTCGGATTCCGTCTCGATCGGGCCTTTAACGCTTACTCCCGAATGGAAAGAGTATACGATAGACCTGACCGGCAAGGACCTGACGTACATCTCCGGCGGTTTCTGCTGGGCGGCAAGCGCTGCCGATAACCCGGACGGGTTCACGATCTACTTTGATGATATTTATTACGAGTAGACGGGAGCTCATTTACCTAGTATAATATGGATTTGTTAAGGACATAGATTACCGGCGCTTCCCGATAAAGGGAGCGCCGGAGCTTTAGTCTATTTTTATCCGTAATAAAAGGGAGGTTTGACCAGATGAAGAAGCTCGTTGTTTTAATGGCGGCCCTCAGCATCCTTGCCGCCGCCGCGGTATCCTACGCGGAGTTCAAGAAATTCAATGTCTATACCGATAAGATGGCCAAGGATAATCATTATACGCCTTCCGGATGGATGGGTGATTACGGAGATATTAAGGTAGACGCCGGCAGCAAGGATAATCCGCATTCCGGGTCGACCTGCGTAAAGATAAGCTACTCGGGCGAGCAGAAACAGGGCGCGGGCTGGGCCGGGGTATATTGGCAGAATCCCGCCAATAACTGGGGCACGCAGCCGGGAGGCATCGATCTTAAAGGCGCAAAGAAGCTCGTCTTCTGGGCGAGGGGCGGGAAGGGCGGCGAGAAGATAGCGGAGTTCAAGATCGGCGGCATCACGGGTGAATACGGCGATTCCGATTCCGCGGGCATAACCGACGTAACGCTCACGCCCGAATGGAAAGAATATAAGATAGACCTGGCTGGCAAGGACCTCGGATCGATCTCCGGCGGTTTCTGCTGGGTCGCTAACGCCGCGTCGAATCCCAACGGTTTCACGATCTACCTCGACGACATGTATTACGAATAGAAAGATCCGGGCGCGATTCGACCGTAATCTCGAAAGGGGGTTTGGGAAATGAAGAGGCTGGCAATCCTGTTTGTGCTATTGGCGCTGACTGTCTGTGTTTCAGGCCGTTCATGCGCCGCTGACGCGGCCGTTAGTTCCGCCGCTGACACAGGCTTCAAGAGGTTTAACGTCTATACCGACAGATCAGCGCGCGATAACCATTACATACCTTCGGGCTGGATGGGCGATTACGGCGATATGAAGATCGATACCGGATGCAAGGATAATCCCCATAGCGGGACCACCTGCATAAAGATCGTATACTCGGGCGAACAGAAACAGGGAGCGGGCTGGGCGGGCATTTTCTGGCAGAACCCGGCGAATAACTGGGGGACGAAGCAGGGCGGTTTCGACCTGACAGGCGCCAAGAAGCTTATATTTTGGGCGCGCGGAGAAAGAGGCGGCGAGGTATTGGCCGAAGTCAAGGTAGGCGGCATTACCGGCGAATACGGCGATTCGGATTCCGTCTCTATCGGGCCCATTACCCTCACCCGCGATTGGAAAGAATATACGATCGACCTGACCGGCAAAAGCCTTTCTTACATCTCCGGCGGTTTCTGCTGGGCGGCCAGTGTTGCCGATAACCCGAACGGGTTCGCGATCTTTCTCGACGACATCTATTATGAGTAAATAAAATATGGACCATCATACAAGCCATCATCCCGGACATCACGAAGGCCATCATGATGTCCATCACGCTAGAAGGGGCCACAAGAAAAGGCGGTATTTTGCGATCCCGCTGGTACTATTACTGCTGGTTTTCTTCATTGGCGGGTGTTTCCTCCTGAACAAGATCTCGCAGAAGCCCGATGCCAAGACAAAGAAGGTCGTCCTGGAGAGGCTGCTGAAAAGCGGTCATTACAGGCTTTTGGCCGGCGGCGCGCCGTATCTTATCATAGGTGTATGCTATCAGCCCGTACCTCCGGGAAATGACTATACCTACAACTGGTGGGGCGACCCGGCGAAACCGTGGCTGACCGACGGCCAGCTTATGAAAGATGCCGGCATCAATACGATCCGCATCTATCAGCCGGGGGAAAACCCGAAAGAGGTCAAGCAAGTTATAAGTGACCTTTTCCAGAAATTCGGCATCCGCACGATCCTCGGCCACAACCTCGGTATATATGATGTCCCGCCTCCCAATTATACCGACGAAAATTACAGGCAATTATTGAAGGAACAAGTGCTGAGCATAGTCAAGACCTATAAGGACGAACCGGGAATATTGATGTGGGTGTTGGGTAACGAGAATGATTATAGTTTCGACGACTCGATGTCCCCGTGGGGCTCGGCCGAGCTTGACGCGATAGAGGACCCGAAGGAGAGGGCGAACGCTAAAGCTAAGATATATTATTCCTTTGTAAATGACATCGCGAAGGAGACAAAAAAGATAGACCCGAACCATCCGGTAGCGATGGGGAACGGCGAAGTCTTCTATCTCGAGATCGCAAAGCCGTTGACGCCCGATGTAGACATACTCGGGCTTATCTCTTACCGCGGTATGAGTTTCGGCAATACATGGGAGCAGGCTGATAAGCGTCTCGGCAAACCTATAGTATTGATCGAATTCGGCTGTGACAGGTTCAATGCCCTCACTAAAAAGGAAGATGAGGACGACCAGGTCAAGTTCCTTATAACCCAGTGGAAAGAGATGCTTCGCAATAGCTGCGGCATGACGGGCAAGGGGACGGTGCTGGGAGGCTGTATATTCGAGTGGAACGATGAATGGTGGAAGCACGACGCGTCCAATCCCGCGGGCTGGTTTGTGCAGGACGAGGCGGCAGGCTGGCCTAACGGCGCCTATTATTTTGATATCGAGACTGAAGGCCATATGAACATGAACGAGGAGTGGTACGGCATCGTCGGGTTAAGCCTCGAGAAAGATAAAGATACCGGCGTCAACAAGAGGATACCCAAAAAGGCGTATTACGCCCTTAAGGAGTTATGGTCAAAGGGTTGCGCGGCGGTCGAGCCGCCGAGGGTTGGTAAGAAACCTAATTAGCCCCTCAGGGATAATTAGTTCCTTAAGTGGGCGTCCGCGTATTGCGCGATCATCTCCGCGACTTTAGTGGGAGGGATGACCGAGAAGTAATGGTCGACGACGCAATGCGCTATCTCGTGGGCGAGGACATTGGCCGAGACCTTCTCCTCGCTGGCGAAGAGCGTGTTTAGCTTGAATATATAGTAGGCTATGAACTTGTTATCCTGCCTGAATATTTCGACATATACCCTGTCGAGATCGTCCTGCCCCCTGTAGATCCTGACGTTCACCCGAAGGTCTTTCGGCCTCATGTCGAGTATTTCCTGCACCTTGAAGAATATAAGGTCTAATTTGTACGCGATCTCGTCCTTCGTATCGTCGCCCCCGCGCGGAGGTTTTTCCGTAAGCCCGTAATCTATCTTGTACGTGTCTATCCTGCCGTTTACCGCCGCGAGGTCGACGCCGTCCTTAAAAAAGACGGTGCAATAGAGGCTGTTTACGCTCGTCCAATCGCTGCCGTCGAAGAACCGGCCGTCCTCCGAGGTGACGCTCGCCGGGGCGCTCGCCGCGGCGAAGAGGAGGAGGAACAAAAATACGGGGGATATCCTGAAATAAGAGAGGTTGTTCTTTACCTGCCCGATCTTTTTTTCGATATCGCCCAATCTCTTTTCTATCTCGCCTTCAGGCGCGCCCTTAGACCGCAGCAGGGACCTTATCCCTTTGACCTCTTCCTCGAGTTCTTTTATTTTGGCCTGCGAAGAGGAGAGGGGATCTTTTATGTTCTTGACCGCGGCGTTTATTATCCCGCCCAGGTCTTTGAATTCGTCGTGCTCCCTTAGGCGGACTTCCACTGTCAGGTTGCCTTTGCCTATCTCGGCGACATCTTTTTCCAGGCGGTATATGGGCCCGTAGATACGGTGGGATATAAAAAGGAGCACCGCTATGGTCGCGAGGCTCACGAGCACGATGGCTATCATGCCGCTGGAGGCCAGGACAGGCAGTATGTAATCTGCGGTGCTCTTTACGATAAGCCTCAGGCCCTCGAAACTCGTGGTCACGGTCTTCTTTGTAAGGAGGAGGGAGATGACGCTCATTATAAGGCAGGCCAATATCAGGAGCAGGCAGAACTTGACTATGAAACTCGCCTGGAATTTTTTCTTTATGAAATAATTTCTTCTCCTGTTCCTCTGCTCCGGGGCTTTTGTCATTTTATATCTATCTTCTTAAGGGCTTCTCTGTTGATGTCGATCTTCGTCCCCTTCTGGAGGCCGGCGATCCACGCCTTGATCATCCCGCTCGCTTTCCGGTTGCGGTCTTTTTCCGTCTCAGGGATCGAGGAGAGGAACTCTTCCGACTTCTTATTCAGGAGCGAACGCAGGAGGCTCTGCTCCCAGAACCGCTCGACCATCTTCATGAATTCAGGGTCCCTGTCAAGGCCCAGGCGCCGGGCTTCCAGCAGAAGGACCTTTTTCTCTATTATATCGTTCAGGAGCCGTTCTTTGGGGACGCTATTGCGGTATTCCGGAGTGTAAAGCGATGCCTCAGAGAGGAAATCCTCTTTATATAAGGAATAATCGCCTATTTTGGCGATGACCTCTTTATTGGGGCCCTTTTCCGAGCAGCCGGCCGCGGAAAAGACGGCGCCCGCGATAAGGATCAAAAGTATAAAATATCTCACATCCGTTATTATAAGGGCTTTACTTCCTTTTTGCAATATGTTAATTTATTACCATGAAACTTCCCGTCCTTTTGGCGCTTTTTCCCGCTCTTCTGGCCTTAACGCCGGTTTATGCGGAATATAATACCGTCACCCACAGGGACGAGTCGATCAATATGTCTACCGAACAGGAGGTAACCATAGGCGATTCCGTCTCCAAGCAGGTCGAAAAGGCTTACAAGCTCGTCGACGACAAGCATATGGAGGAGCGCGTTGAGCTTATAGGCAACAACCTGGCCAAGGTTTGCGACCGAAAAGAGCTTATCTACCATTTCAAGGTGCTGGATATCAACGACATAAACGCGGTCTCCCTGCCGGGCGGATGGGTCTATGTCTTCAAGGGGCTCGTCGAGAAGTGCAAGAATGACGATGAGCTGGCCGGGGTAATCGCCCATGAAATCGGGCATATCTGCGCGCGGCATTCCGCTAAACAACAGCAGACCAGTTCCATAATGACCGCCATAATGATAGCCGTCACGGCAACCGGCGGCGGGAGTGCCTCCCAGGCTACCAATCTCGCCCTCTCATCCCTTCTGGCGGCCTATTCCAGGGAGGACGAGTTCGAGGCGGACAGGAGGGCCGTCATATACACTAAAAAGGCGGGTTACGACCCGTATGCGTTGATCACTTTTATGGAAACGATGCACGAAGTCGGGAAAGACAAGATAAGGTCCTATACCTACTTCAGGTCCCACCCTTACGAAGGGGAGAGGATCGGCAATATCAACCGCCAGATAAACGGCGTCCTGGATTTTAACGGCTGGATAAATAAGCCGATAGACAAGGACAGATGGTGATCTTTTGGAGGGGAGCATGAAGGCAAAATTCCTTTTTCCCGCAATTATCCTGTGTTTGGTTTTTCTCACGGTGCGTAACGCATATCCCGCGGACAAGCCGCAGCAAAAGCCCGGGGTCCGGATACCGAAAGCGGAACAGCCCGTCCTGATCGACGGGAATCTCGATGAGTATCCCGGGTACGCCATAAGGATGGACGGCGAGTCCTTCGAAAAGCTCCAGTATTTCGAATATGGCGGAAAGGATGACATCAGCGCGGATATTTATCTCCTCTGGGACGATGAGAACCTCTACGTCGCGGCCAGGGTGACCGACGATGTCCCATTAGATAACGGCAAGGAAGGGCCTGATATTTGGGACGGCGACGCCATAGAGGTCCTCTTGGGGATGGACGAGAAGGCGGATCCCGCGAGGATATATTTCGGCAAGGGTGATTACCAGATAGGGCTAAGCCCCGGCAACAACAAGGATATCAAGCCGGGCGAATGGGTCTGGCGGTGCGACGATTACCAGAGCGGCATAGAAGTCGTCTCGAAACAGTGGGATAAAGGGTACATCATCGAGGCCAAGATACCTTTTAAGGTGTTGGGCGGGTTCAAGCCTGAACTGGGCAAGAAGTTTGATTTCGATATAGCGGTAGATGACAGCGACAATAGCAAGGTCCCCGGAGGGAGTAAAAGGAAGGCGCAACTGGCCTGGACCGGCACAAAAGAGTTCTATTCCGATCCCAGCCAGTGGGGGACGGCGGTCCTTGCCGCCCCGCAGGCCGCATTTACGCTCTCTTATGCCGCCATAATAGGCATAATTATCGCCGTTACGGTCATTGTGGTCTTTATGAATTTTACCGTCCATAAGCCTAAATAGGCATTGAAAAAGCCCCCTAATATTGATAAAATCATCAAATCGGAGGATATCCAATGAAATGCGATACATGCGGACGGGACGTGCCTGAGGTGAGGAGGGTGGTAGTCGCCCCGGGATACGACAGGGCGTTGGCCAAGCCGGTCTATAATTGCCCGGAATGCTACGAGAAGAAAGAGAAGGCCAAGAAGTACAACACCCCAGAGAATAAATAGCCGATCATGCCCCAACAGATAAAAGTTCTGGATAACGGATATGTCGCGCTCGTCGATTCCATGGGCGGGGACAAGGCGGTCATAGAAGGCGCACGCCGCTGCTACATGAGCGAGCCGCAGGGCGCTGAAGCCGACGAGAAACTCATCCGCCACCTCATAGCCAAGGACCACGGCACGCCGTTCGAGCACGCCTATTTCAGGTTCGATGTCAAATGCCCGATATTTGTCGCGCGCCAGTGGATCCGCCACCGCATCGGCACATACAACGAGATGTCCCTTCGGTATTGCCTGGCAAAGAGGGATTTTTACACGCCTGATAACATTTCCGGCGAGGCGCTGGAAAAATATAAGAAGACGATAAACGACGCATTTGAAGCTTACGAGGCGATCGTCGCTTCCGGCGTAAAACGCGAACAAGCCCGCGGCGTCCTGCCGCTTTCGCTGTATACGCTCTATTACTGGACGGTAAATGCCCGTTCTCTGATGAATTTCCTCAAGCTGCGCCTCGATAAGGCCGCGCAGCCCGAGATCCGCGAATACGCAAAGGCGCTCCTGGAGATATTTAGGGAGACGATGCCGGTAACGGCGAAGGCCTTTGAAGAAAAGGTGATGCCGAAGCAGTAAATGGGATCCTCAGACCTGGCCAGCCCATCCCCGGAACAATTGATTGAAGGATGCATAAAGAAGGATAAGCGCTCGTGGGACATGTTCGTGGAGCGCTACTCAAAGGTGGTATATTGGGCGATAAGGGACAGGCTGAAACGGCTCGGGTATAATTTCGAAGACGAAGACATAAATGACATCCACCAGGATGTCTTTATCGCTTTATGGGCCGGCGATAAGCTCGCCCAGCTCAAGGAGAAGGATAAGGTCGCCGGATGGCTCGCGATGGTAGCCGGAAACGCGGCGGTCGACCATTTTAGGAGGATGAAGCGCCAGTCGCCGCCTAATTCGATATCCATATATGAAGAGATATACAAAAACGGCGACGGAGGGACGAGGACGCTCGAAGAGGTCCTGCCGTCAAAGGCCCCGGGCCCCGACAGGGAGGCGCAGTTGAGCGAGGCCAGGGAGGCGTTGGAATCGGTCATCGAGGCGCTTAAGCCGAAGGAGAAGATAGCCGTAAAACTCGACATCCTCCACGGCATGAAGCACAGCGAGATAGCAGATGCGCTCAATATTCCGGTAAATACAGTATCTACGACTATCGCGCGGGCGAAAAAATACTTGAAAGAAAAACTCGAAAAAGAGCGTCTATTATAACATGGAAGGGAAGATGACGAAATTACATGACGCGACGGCGACCAGATGCCCGGATGAGGCGGACCTGGCAGCCTTCCTCGGAGGCAAGCTAAAGGACGGCGAGGCACGCGCTATAGAGGAGCATATAGCCGGCTGCCCCGCATGCCTGGAGAGTGTCCGGGCAGGTTATCTGGGGGAGAGGTCGCATAACGCAGGGGACTTGCCGGCGTCAAATATGGAAATAATACGAAAGGCGAAAGGCTTGGCTAAGATGGACTCCAGAAAAAAGCATTTTAAGGCTAATCTATGGCTGGCCGCGACTGTCGCGGCGTTTTTGCTGTCATTTACCGTACCGAAATATTTCGCGCAATTCCTGGCCGCGGCGCTGATACTCGGGCTCAAGTGGGTCTCAGAGAGCGAGTCCGTCCGCACCCTGATAGTCGCGATGGATTCGAAACGCCGGCACGAAAACAAGGAAGAAGAGATCTCTAAATGGGGACGGTAGCCGGCAACAGCAGAAAAGCCGCTTTTCATCTAATAATCATATTTGGGCTGGTCAGCCTCTTCGGCGACATAGTCTACGAGGGCGCGCGCAGCGTCAATGGGCCTTACTTAAAGACGCTCGGTGTCAGCGCCGCCGTTGTCGGTTTCGTAGCCGGATTGGGAGAGTTCATCGGCTACGCGATACGGCTCGTCTCCGGGTATTTCGCCGATAAGACGAGGGCTTACTGGGTCTTTACTTTCCTGGGGTACGGGTTGCTTGTCTCTGTTCCGCTGCTTTCTTTGACAGGCGTATGGCAGGTCGCGGCCCTTTTTATAATAATGGAAAGGTTCGGGAAGGCGTTGAGGGCGCCGGCGCGGGACACGATAGTCTCGCAGGCGTCAAAGCAGGTGGGCACAGGCCTGGGGTTCGCGATATCCGAGGTCATGGACCAGATCGGGGCCCTGACCGGCCCGCTTATCCTCAGCGGACTTTTCCTGGTCATAGGCACGTCCGGGAATGAAATAGCCAAATACCAGAAAGGTTACAGCCTCTTCTGGATACCGTTCATCCTCGTTATGGCCTGCGTCACATTCGCGTTCTTGAAAGTCCCGAACCCGGAAAAGCTGGAGATGGCCGTAAAGAAAGCCCCGGAACCGGACAGATTATCCAAGACATTCTGGCTTTATACCGCTTTTACGTTCGTAACGACAATGGGTTTCGTGAATTTCGCGCTTATAGGTTATCATTTCAAGGCGAAGAACGTCCTTTCCGACGCCCAGATACCGCTTTTCTATGCCATTGCCATGGCGATCGACGGTGTCGCGGCCTGGTTCATAGGGACCTATTATGACCGGCTCAAAAAGAAGAGTAACAACGAGAAAGCCGGGCTCAGCGCGCTGATGACGATCCCGCTGTTATCCGCGTTTATACCGGTATTTGCTTTTTCCGTGAATTTCACGTTCGCTTTGATAAGCGCCGTTATCTGGGGGATCGTGATGGGCATACACGAGACGATAATGAAATCCGCCATCGCCGACCTTACTCCGATGAAGAGGAGGGGGACAGGATACGGCCTATTTAATACGGTTTACGGCCTTGCGATGTTTATCGGCAGCGCGGCCATGGGCGTCCTATATGACCATTCTATAATCGCGGTGATAGCGGTAACTGTCTGCTTGCAGGTACTTGCCGTACCCTTATTCTTTTTGATGAAGAAGGAAGCTTTTGCGGTATAATAGTCAACTAAAGACGGAGAAATATGGGACCGGATAAAACGATAGGAAAGAAGTTAAAGAATATAGTGATAGGCGGCGCGCATGACCCGCACGATAAGAAGATCTTCCATAAGATCTCGCTTATAGCTTTCTTCGCCTGGATCGGCATAGGCGCCGACGGCCTCTCTTCGTCATGCTACGGCCCCCAGGAAGCGTTCCTGGCGTTGCAGGGGCATATGTACCTGGGCATATTCGTCGCCCTGCTTACCGCCGCGACCGTCATTATCATAAGTACGAGCTATTCGCAGATAGTCGAGGTATTCCCGTCAGGTGGCGGAGGCTATCTCGTCGCCAGTAAACTGCTCTCTCCGAAGACCGGCATGGTTTCCGGCTGCGCCCTGCTGATAGACTACATACTTACGATAACCGTTTCTGTCGCGGCCGGCGCCGACGCGGTTTTCAGTTTCCTTCCCGAGAGCTGGCATCCTTATAGGCTTTTATTTGCCTGTCTTGTATTGTTCGGTCTTATACTGCTTAACCTGAGGGGCGTGAAGGAGTCGGTCATGACCCTTATGCCGATCTTCGTTATATTTATGATAACCCACGTATTACTGATCTTATATGCCCTCTCGATGCACGCCTCGAATTTCCCGCAGGTGGTCTCACAGACGAGGCTCGACGCGAGCAGTACCGCGGCTCAACTGGGTTTTTTCGGGATGATATTCCTCGTCCTGAAGGCATACAGCATGGGCGCCGGTACTTATACCGGTATAGAGGCTGTAAGCAATTCGCTTCCCGTCCTGAGGGAGCCAAAGGTAGAGACCGCGAAACGCACGATGCTCTATATGTCGCTATCGCTTGCTTTTATGGTCTTGGGTCTGATGCTCGCTTACGTCCTTTTTAAGGTGCATTTTCAGGGAGGGAAGACATTAAATGCCGTGTTGCTGGAGCAGGTGACCGGCTCATGGAGCAAGAGCTGGGGAGTACCGTTCATCCTGATAACGCTCGTCTCTGAGGCGGTGCTGCTTTTTGTGGCGGCGCAAACCGGTTTTATCGGCGGGCCGATGCTCCTATCTTATATGGCGCTTGATAAATGGGTGCCGACAAGGTTCGCGACGTTAAGCGACCGTTTTGTCACGCTGAACGGTGTTTTGATAATGGGCGCCGCGGCATTAATACTGATGATAGTCACCCGGGGTTCGGTCGCGTTCATGGTCGTCCTTTATAGTATCAACGTTTTTATAACCTTTACACTCTCGCAGGCCGGGATGGTCCGCCACTGGTGGATAGAGCGTAATAAATTATCATCATGGCGCAGGAAGTTCGCGATCAACAGTATAGGGTTGGTCTTGACCGCTTTTATCCTCGTATCCATCATCGTAGTCAAATTTACCGAGGGAGGATGGATAACGCTGATCGTGACCGGGACGCTGATCCTGGCCGTGGTCTTAATAAGGAAGCACTATGACAATACGGCGAAATTATTAAAGAGGCTCGACGCCCTGGTCATGGCTGCCGGTTATTCCAGTTCCGAGGAGATCCCGGGCATAACGAAGAAAGAGATGGGGGAATTCGATCGCGAGGCTAAGACAGCCGTCCTGCTTGTCAACGGGTTTAACGGGATGGGGCTCCATACGCTCTTTAATGTCTTCCGGCTCTTCGGGGATTCGTTCAAGAATTTCGTCTTTGTCCAGATCGGCGTAATAGACGCGGGGAATTTCAAGGGTGCGGCCGAATTGGAACATCTGCAGGCCCAGTCGAAGAGCGAGATCGACCGTTACGTCAACTTCGTCGAACAGCACGGTTACCATGCCGAAGGAATGTTCTCTCTCGGCACTGATGTTGTCGAGGAGGCGTCGAAACTTGCCCCGCAGATAACCGAAAAATACCCGCAGGCCGTCTTCTTCGGAGGCCAGATAGTCTTCCCGAAAGAGACCTTCCTTACCAGGCTGCTTCACAACTATACGGTATTCTCGATGCAGAGGAAATTCTACCACGAAGGCATCCCTGTCGTCATCTTACCGATAAGAGTTTAATAAAAATGGTGACAGTATACTTATCTCCCAATAATTAAGTATACTGTCACCAAATTTTTTATGGTGCCGGGGGAGGGAGTTGAACCCTCATGCCCTTACGGACATCAGTTTTTGAGACTGACTTGTATGCCAGTTCCAACACCCCGGCACGACAGAGGCGGGCCGATCCCGGTTAAAGGATTATTTCATCGCTTCCTTGGTGTTCTTGACGAACGGCTCAAGGAGGTTCATAAATTCCATCGGGAATATATATTTTGTCGCCGGGCTCTGGCCCAGAGCCTTTAACGTCTCAAGATACTGGAGCGAAAGCGTCTTCGAGTCGACGTTCTTGGCGACCGAGAATATCTTATCCAGCGCCAAAGAAAAACCTTCCGCCCTCAATATTGCCGCCTGCCTGTCACCCTCGGCCTTAAGTATCTCCGACTGTTTCTGGCCTTCGGCAACGGTTATAGCCGCTGACTTTGTACCTTCAGCCTCCGTGACTACAGCACGGCGCGTTCTTTCCGCCGACATCTGCCTGATCATGGCGTCGGAAACATCCTTGGGCGGCATGATCTCGCGTATCTCGACGGTGGTGACTTTTACGCCCCAGCGCTCGGTGACTTCATCGAGCTTCTGGCGCAGGACTTGGTTTATCTGCTCGCGCTTGGACAAAACTTCGTCGAGGCCGAGGTCGCCTACCACAGCCCTTAAGGTCGTGGTCGCGATGCCCTGTGACGCGGCGGCGAAATTGCCGACCTGCACGACGGTGCGCTCCGGATCGACGACCTTCCAGTAGATAAGGAAGTCGATAGATATCGGCGCATTATCCTTGGTGATACATGTCTGCTGTGGAATCTCGAGGAAGAGCTCTCTTAGGTCCACATTCGTGGCCTGGTCGAGGATCGGGATAAGAAATATTATACCCGGGCCCTTCTGGCCGATCGAACGTCCGAGCCGGAACACCACAAGGCGCTTGTATTCCCTGACTATCTTTATCGAATTCGAAAGTATTATAAAACCGACAATCAGTAAAAAGAAAATGATCATTCCGCCGGTAGCCATCTTTTACCTCGCTTTCTCAACTTTAACGATTAACCCTTCGACAAACTTCACTTTGACCTTTTCGCCGCTTTTTATAGTCCCTTCCAGGGATTCCGCGTACCAATCCTCGCCTTTTATGTGCACTATCCCTTTAGGGACGAGGTCCGTCTTCGCTTCGCCTATGTTATCCGCGAGGCTCTCGGTGCCCGAGGAGGCCTTGCGTTTTTGAGCTTTAAGGATCAACGGCAGCACGAATGCCATAAGCCCGGTCGTGCTTATGACCATTGCCGCTATAAGCGCTTTCGATAGTTTCGCGAACTGCGGGTCGGTCTTAAAAAGTATGAGCGAACCGAAAGTCAGCGCCAGTATGCCGGCGACGGTCAATATACCGTGCGTCGGCGCCTTGACGTCGAGCACGAACAGCACAAAGCTGAGCAGCATAAGGATCAGGCCGGTATAATTTACCGGGAGCCCGCCCATCCCCATAAAAGCGAGGGCAAGGCCTGTGACGCCTATGACGCCCCCAACCGAAACGCCGGGCGTCGCTATCTCGAAAATTATCCCGTAGAACCCTATGATAAGGAGGAGGTAGACAATATTTGGGTCTTTTAGCCCGTCCAAAAGCCCTTTAAGGGTACTTGCGCCTTCTGCCTGTGCGAAAAGCGGGGCTGCCGCCAGCGCAAAAGACAAAAAGAGCGCGGCTGAAAGCAATTTCCTTTTCATTTCCGCCTCCACGGTTAGGTATGTAGGAATATACCATCACGGCAGGGTAATGTCAATCCTTCGATTAGCTCAGGACAAGCCTTAAAGAAGGGTTGACGGCGGGGCGCTTAAGTGATATTATTTTAACCCTATCCAAGAGGGAATCTATGCGTGGGGCTGTAGCTCACCCGGGAGAGCGCCTGCATGGCATGCAGGAGGTAAGGGGTTCGATCCCCCTCAGCTCCACCATTTTTTTTGAAATAACCTAAGGGTAAAATGACCAAGATCTGCTCCGAGTGCAAAAGGGAATTCGGCGCGTTCGAGAGTTTCCGGCTCTCTTTCGACGTCTGTCCTGACTGCGGGGGCGCGGTCGTGCCGAAAGAGGCCGATATATGGGATTCGAAATATGTGACCATATTCGTCGCCGACGGAAGGGGCGAAGCCGAAGAGGTAAGGCGCAGGCTGGACATAAACAAGATACCGTATGTCACCCGCGGCGACTGGGAATCGCAGAAAATTTATATAGATTTTCTTGTGAAGGAAGACGAGGCAGAAGAAGCAACAGCCCTTCTTAAAGATATAATAGATGCCGAGGCCGTTCCATCGGCGCCAAAGGCGATCTTCTACCAAAGCCAGACTGACGACGAAAGGCCGAACAAAGTAACGCTCCTGATACTCGCTTTTGCCGTATTTGCCTTACTGGTGATATTGTTGAATTACCTGGTGAAAAAATGAAACTCGGCGTCCACGTATCCATAGCAGGGCATATCTATGAGGCGGTCGACAGGGCAGCCTCGCTCGGCTGCAACACGTTCCAGATGTTCAGCCGCAACCCGCGCGGCTGGGAAGCGCTCGCCCTTGTGCCTGCCGACGTAGAGGAATTCAAGAAGCGCCGCAAGGAAAAGAAGATATCCCCGGTCGTAGTCCACATCCCTTACCTTATAAATCTCTGCTCGGGCGATGACGCGCTCTGGAGAAGATCGGTCGACGCTTATATAGAGGATATAAAACGCGCCGATACGCTCGGGGCGGATTATTTCGTCACGCATCTCGGGAGCCCGAAGGAGAAAGGCCGGGATTACGGCGTAGACCGGTTCTCGAAAGGGATAACCGAGGCGGTAACAAAAGCGAAGCCCAGGCTCATGATACTCCTGGAGAATACGGCCGGCGGCGGCGATTCGATCGGCTCGAAGTTCGAAGATATCTCCGAGATATTGAAAAACGTCAAGGCCGGGACCGGGGTCGATGCAGGGATGTGCCTCGATACCGCGCATACGTTCGAGGCGGGTTTCGACGACAGCACGAAGGAAGGGCTCGAGGCGACCTTAAAAAAGATTGATTCCACCGTAGGACTTGGTAAGATAAAGGTCGTACACTTTAACGATTCCCTTAGCGAAATGGGTTCGCACAACGACAGGCACTGGCATATCGGCAAGGGAAAGATCGGCGCCGACGGCATGAGGCGCATAATAAACCATCCGAAGCTGAAGGATTGCGCCTTTATACTCGAGACGCCGAAAGAGACCGAGGACGCGGACAAGAAGAACCTCGCGGCCGCCAGGAAGATGAGAAAGGATTAGATGTACGATTTCAAGGCAATAGAAGAGAAATGGCAAAAAGAGTGGGAGAAGAGCGGCGCTTTCAAAGTAAAGGCCGATCCCGCCAGGAAAAAATATTACCTCCTCGAGATGTTCCCGTACCCGTCGGGCCGCATCCACATGGGCCATGTCCGCAATTACACGATAGGCGACGTAGCCGCCCGCGTCAAGATAATGCAGGGATATAACGTCCTGCACCCCATGGGCTACGACGCGTTCGGCCAGCCGGCAGAGAACGCCGCGATAAAAAACAAAAGCCATCCCGAGACCTGGACGTTGAGTTGTATAGACAATATGAGGAAGCAACTCAAGAGGATGGGCCTCTCATACGACTGGGACAGGGAAGTCTCGACGTGCCTTCCGGATTATTACCGCTGGAACCAGTGGATATTCCTGAAGATGTTCGAGAAAGGCCTGGCCTACAAGAAGGCCGCCGTCGTCAACTGGTGCCCGGATTGCGAGACGACGCTCGCCAACGAGGAGGTCATAGACGGGAAATGCTGGCGGTGCAAGAAAGAAGTAAAGCAGGAAGACCTCGAGCAGTGGTTCATCAAGATCACCGCTTATAAGGAGAGGCTGCTCGGCGACCTCGAGGGATTGAAGTCCTGGCCCGAACGCGTAATCACGATGCAGAAGAACTGGATCGGGAAGAGCGAGGGGGTCGAGATATTCTTCAAAGAAAAAGGGACCGGCGAAGTGATACCCGTATTTACGACCCGCCAGGATACCATATTCGGATGCACCTATGTCGTGCTCGCGCCTGAACATCCGCTCGTCAAAAAGCTCATAAAAGGCAAGCCGCAGGAGAAACAGGTACTGCAATTTATAGATAAGGTCTCGAAGGAAAGCAAAGTCGTCCGCGTGGCCGCGGACGTCAAGAAAGAGGGTATTTTTACAGGCGCGTATGCCGTTAACCCGGTCAATAATGAACCGGTCCAGATATGGGTCGCCGATTACGTCCTGATGGAATACGGGACCGGCGCGATCATGGCCGTCCCGACACACGACCAGCGCGATTTCCTCTTCGCGAAAGAGCACGAACTTCCGATGCGCGTCGTCATCCAACCTAAAGATGAGGCCCTTTCGGTAGATAAGATGGCCGAGGCGTATGAGAATGACGGCGTGCAGGTGAACTCGGCGCAGTTCGACGGGCTTCCCAATAATGAGGCGAAGAAAAAGATCGCCGAATGGATGGAGAAGACGAGTATCGGCAAGCGCACGGTCAACTGGCGGCTCCGCGATTGGCTTATCTCGCGCCAGCGTTATTGGGGGACGCCGATACCGGTCGTATATTGCGAGAAATGCGGGGTAGTCCCAGTGCCCGAAAAAGACCTTCCGGTAGTCCTTCCGAAAAAAGTCGAGTTCACAGGCAAAGGCGGGAGCCCGCTGGCCTCGGTCAAAGAATTTACCGACGCGAAATGCCCGAAGTGCGGAGGCAAAGTGCGCCGCGAGACCGACACGATGGCGACATTCATCGATTCGTCGTGGTACTTCTTGAGATTTTGCTCCCCGAAGTACGATAAAGGGCCGTTCGATAAGGAAGACGTTAATTACTGGATGCCGGTCGACCAGTATATCGGCGGGATAGAACACGCGGTATTGCATCTTTTATATTCGAGGTTCTTCACGAAGTTTCTCCAGGATCTCGGCCTCCTTGGTTTCGGCGAACCTTTCCAAAAGCTGCTGACGCAGGGCATGGTCTTAAAGGACGGCGAGGTGATGTCGAAGTCGCGCGGAAATATCGTCGATCCCGATGAGATAATCGCGAAATATGGCGCGGATACAATGCGGTTATTCATACTTTTTGCCGCACCACCCGATACGGAACTCGAATGGGAAGAGCGCGGCACCGAAGGCGCGTTCAGGTTCCTGAACCGGGTCTGGCGCATCAATGAGAACCTGAAAGATAAGGCCGGCCCGGAACTCATAAAGCTGACCCACAAGACGATAAAGAAGGTCACCGAAGATATAAACGAATTCAAATTCAACACGGCGATTGCCGGCATGATGGAGCTGGTGAACGCGATTTACCAGTCCGGCGCCGATAAAGAAGTCTTCTCGGCGCTCGTGCTGATGCTTTCGCCGATAGCCCCGCATTTCTGTGAGGAGTTATGGCAGGTCCTCGGCAATAAAGGAAGCATTTTAAAAGCCGGCTGGCCTAAGTTCGACCCGAAGATGCTCGTTGAAGAGAATATCACGATAGTCATACAGGTAAACGGCAAGGTCCGCTCCAAGATCGAGGTGCCCGCTGATATTGCCGACGAGAAACTCAAAGAACTTGTCCTTGCCGACGAAAAAGTAAAACCGTGGCTCGGGGACAAGCCCGCGAAGAACATCGTCATCGTCCCAAAGAGGCTGGTAAGCATCGTTGTTTGACCTCACCGTGCAGGAGAAGAAGGTAATAATAGCCCTTAGCGCGTTCGCCGTCCTGGGGCTCGCGGTCCTGGCTTATAGGACCTATTTCGCGGGGCCAAAATTGCATGTTATCCATTCCTCGGATTATAAAAAGACCATAGAAAGCCAGAGCGCGGTAAATATCAATACCGCCGATGTCTCAGGGCTAGAGACGCTGCCCGGCATCGGGCCGAAACTCGCGAAGGAGATAGTGGAATACCGGACAGGACACGGCCTTTTCTTCCTGAAAGAAGACCTTAGGAAGGTCAAAGGGATCGGACAGGATAAATTTGACAGGATCAGGGATTTGATAGTGCTTGAATAAGCCGGTTTGGTGTGATATATTATGGCCTTATTCTGCGGACCCCACCGAAAAAAATAATAGAAAGGAGTAGCACGATGTTAAAATTAAGGATAGTTGCTGTATCGGCGGCTGTCTTCACCGCCATAGCGCTTGCGGGCTGCAATGCGGCGAAGAAGCCCGAGGTAGGAGGGACCGCGGCTTCCAAGGCCGAGGCCCAGGCGCCGGCTCCCTCGGCCGCTAAAAGCGGGAAGGTCGTAGCCGAGATAGGCAACGAGAAGATAACCCTCGACGACGTGAACGATATGATGAAGACCGTCCCCGAGCAGTACCAGGCCGTGGCGCAGGCGCATAAGGATATGCTGCTGGACAGCATGGTAAACCAGAGATTGCTCTATTCCGAAGCCTCAAAACTGGGTTTCGACAAAGATCCGTCCGTCAAAAAACAGCTGGATGACCTCAAGAAAGAGTTGGTGATAAAGGCCTACCTGAAAAAAGAGATAGAGGACAAGGTCACGGTCACGGACGAAGACGCGAAGAAATACTACGAAGCGAATAAGGATAAATTCAAGGAACCCGAGAAGATAGCGGTGTCCCATATATTGGTGGACAACGAGGCCGAGGCCAAGGATATCCTGGCTAAGCTCAAGGGAGGCGCCGATTTCGCGGCCCTCGCGAAAGAGAAATCGAAGGACCCGAGCAAAGATAGGGGCGGGGAACTCGGTTTATTGAGCAAAGGCATGACCGTCCCCGAATTCGAGCAGGCCGCGTTCGCGCTCCAACCCGGGCAGTTAAGCGGTGTAGTAAAGACCCAATTCGGTTACCACATCATAAAAGTGACCGAGAAACAGCCTGAGAAGTTGATGGCTTATGATGATATAAAGGACCAGCTGAAGCAGATGCTGCTCTCCGATAAGCAGAAGGAGCGCTTCGAGGCCCTACTGAATGACCTGAAGGACAAGAATAAGGTCACGATCTATAAAGATGTCTTGATACCTCCCCAGCCAAAGGCGGCACAACCTCAGGCAGGGACACCCGCGGCCCCGGCAGCACCGGCAACACCTGCATCGACGATGCCGGCAGCGCCTGCGCCGGCACAGCAGGGGAAGTAACAGGCTCTTTACAAATAAGCAATAGATGAGATCACCCTTAGCCTGGGCGGCATTTTTCTTATCTCTGGGGATCTGGATAAGCAATATTATCCGGGTCCCCTTTTTATTTATGTTTGCCGCCGTGGTATTTTTTCTTATAGCCTCTTCAGTGACGATAAGAAAAAATACCACTTCGCTCGTATGTTTATCGGCCGCGTTGCTGTTTACCGGCTGCATTCTTTTCCAGGCGAGGCAGGCGCTTCCGGTAAATCATATCAAGAATTTCACGGCGCCGGAACCAAGGGAAGTTTGCGCGGAAGGGATAGTCGCAGACGATCCTGTTTCCGGAGAGACCTTCTACGGCGGAAAGAAGGTGACCCTTACCCTGGAAGCGGAGCGTTTGGAGGACCAGGGGATAAAATATGAAGTCGCCGGCAGGATAAAGGTCTACCTGACCGGGGAACCGCGCCGGCCGGAAACGAATACGCCGTCATACGGCGACAGGATCCTTGTCAAGGGAAGGCTCTCAAGGCCAGCCGGACCGGGGAATCCCGGGGATTTTGATTACGCAGCCTTTCTCGCGCGCAACCGCGTATTCTCGATATTAAGCGCGAGAGCGCAGGATGCCTCCATCCGCGAAAAAGGGAAAGGCAACCCGGTCGTAAGCCTCGCGTATATGGCGAGGGGAAAAATAGAAGGCCTCATCTCCGGGAACCTTCCCGGAGAGAGCGCGAATTTCCTGAATGCCATACTCTTAGGCCTGAGGCAGGGCATGGGCAGCGGATTAAATGACGCGTTCATGCGGACCGGCACCGTCCATCTTATAGCGATAAGCGGCCTCAATGTGGGGCTAATCGTTTTTCTCGTCCTTCTCGTTTTGAGCGTCATCAGGATCCCGAAAAAGGCCGGTATTATCCTCACGATAGCCTTCCTCGTTTTTTATGCCGTTCTCACTAACGGCACGCCTTCGGTGGTGAGGGCGACGGTAATGTCCATAGCGCTTTTGTTCGGCCTGCTGCTGGAAAGGGAGAATTCCCTTTCGAATTCCCTGGGGTTGGCGGCATTGGTCATACTTTCCTGCGATCCCGGCGTGCTTTTTGACATAGGGTTCCAGCTTTCGTTCGCGTCGGTCATCTCGCTTCTTTATCTGACCCCGAAGATCGAGAAGTTTTTCAATTTCGAGCGGAAGATAGCCGCGCGATTCCTGGCAAAATGGAAAAGATATACGCTCGAGGCTTTCTTCGTCTCGCTCGCCGCGTGGATAGGCGTTATGCCGCTCACCCTGTATTATTTCAATATAATCACGCCGGTATCACTCGCCGCGAACCTGGTCGCCGTGCCGCTCTCATTCTTGATAACCATGGCCAGCGCCCCTTTCCTCGTCTTCGGCCTTATCTTTCCGCCCGCGGCGAAGGTCTTCGCGGCATCGGTATGGTTTTTCTGCGGGACTCTTTTTGCCGCTAACGGTTTCTTCTCAAAGCTCCCGTTCGCGTATATCTACCTTCCCAGGCCCCCGCTGTTCTTGATAGCATTGTATTATCTTTTTGTAGTCGCGTTCGCGGAACGGGAACGGCTTAAGCTCTCCCCGCTGAAACTCTCGGCCGCGGCGCTGGCAGTCCTTAACGTAATTATATGGGCCGGGGCTTTACGGCCGAATGACGGGAAGTTCAGGGTTACTTTCCTGGATGTGGGCCACGGAGATTCAATCTTCGTGGAGTTTCCCTACGGCGGCAATATGTTGATAGACGGCGGCACCGGGAGCGGGGAGGACCGGGATTCCGGCAGGGGAACGGTTTTGCCTTTCCTCAGGCAGAAAGGGGTGCAGGTTCTGGACGCGGTAGTCCTTACCCATCCCGACATCGACCATGTCGGAGGCCTCGCCTCGGTCCTGGAAGGGATGAAGGTGAGGTATCTATTCGACAACGGGGCGGGATCCGATACTTATGCTTACAGGCGTTTCAGGCGGGCGGAGAAGAACCTGCCGGGGTTAAGACGTTTTATCTTGGAACGTTATGATTCGATAGAAGGGATGAAAGGCGTCAGCATCCTGTGTTTCAGCCCTCCGGTTGTGTGGGTAAAGGATGCCAAAGTCGCGGCAAACGATGCCTCCCTTGCCCTGAGGATGGGATTCGGGGATTCGGTCATGCTGTTTTGCGGCGACATGGGGGTAAAGGCCGTATCCGAGGCCATGTTCACCTCGCCCCGGCTCCTTAAGGCAGACTTATTGATGCTGCCCCACCATGGCGAGAAGATGGACGCCGTGAAAGAGGCTTTTGTCGAATGGGTCAAGCCGTCTTACGCCGTGATCTCCCAGGGGAGAGCTGCCGGGGAGGTTGCCCGTTCTAAAGAGCTCTCCGATCTCCTTTCCGCCAAGGGGATAGAGGTCTTCAGGACCGGAAAGGGAGGGGCGGTCTTCGCCGTCACCGACGGTAAAGACCTTTCCGTCGGTAATTTCGAAAGTAAGTATACAATTTCACGTTGACAAATAGCACTTTGAAGTATAAAATTGATTCTACGAAGGGGGAATAGATGTATTGGAATGATGATTTCCCTGAGAGAAGGCAGCAGCAGAGAGTCAATATGACTATGTCTGTGCAGTACAGAGGGATAAGGCAGGCAAATAACTCTGTTGTAAACGCCATATCGAGGGATATTTCCAGCGGCGGCGCCCGCCTTTTGGTGAACGAATTCATCTCGGTATTTACGCGCCTTGTCCTGGAGATATCTGTTCCTTCCGCGCCTAAGCCGGTCAGGGCGGTCTCGAAGATCACCTGGGTGCGCAAGAGGCCGTATGGCGAACAATATGAAGTCGGAGCCCAGTTCATGGAGATGTCGGAAGAAGACAGAAGGGGCGTAGCCGACTTCATAGAAAAGTCGGTCCCCAGGACATAGGCCCGTCTTTATACCGAAGGTAAAACACGAGATAAACGATGAGAAAATATATCTTTGCGGTCACTGCAGCGGCCCTGTTCCTTTCGACGGCGCCGTCGCTGCACGCCTACTGGATCTGGACGCCTCAGACCGGGACATGGATCAATCCCAAATGGGCGGTTAAGGATACGCCCCAGGAGCAGTTTGACTGGGCGATGAAATTCTTTAAGGCGAAAGATTACAAAAAGGCGGTGGAGGAATTCCTGAGGCTCGTCCGTTTTTATCCGCAGGCCGAACTCGCCGCCGAGTCGCAGTATTACGCCGGGCAGGCTTACGAGGCGTTGGAGGAATACGAGCAGGCGTTCTACGCCTACCAGAAGGGGATCGAGACGTATCCGTTCTCTAAGCGCCTGGATGAGATGACCGAACGCGAATATCAGATAGCCGGAAAATTCTATGCCGGGGAGAAGGTCAGGCTCTGGGGCATACCGACGTTCCCGTCGGTATATAAGGCTATCGAGATGTACCAGAAAGTTGTGGATAACGCTCCGTACGGGAAATACGCCGATCAGTCCCTATTCAAGATAGGGGAATGCTACAAGAAGGCGCGCGATTACCAGCAGGCGAGGCTCGCGTTCCAAAAACTGGTCGATGAACATCCTGAGAGCAAGCTTTCCGAGGAAGCCAATTTCCAGGTCGGGCTCTGCGCTTCCCAGGCGTCCCTGAAACCGAGCTACGACCAGTCTGTCACCGACGAGGCGCTCAGATCGATAGAGGATTTCGCGAAACGCCATCCTGAGTCGAAGCTTACCGGCGAAGCGGATAAGATGCACCAGTCGCTGCGCGAGAAGAAGGCGGAGAGCGACTACACTATCGCGGAATTTTACTGGAAACAGAAATGGTATGACTCGGCCGGGGAATACTACAAGAACATAGTGACTAATTTCCCTGAAACGGAGACGGCCAAGAAGGCAGAGGAAAGGTTAAAGATAATAGAGAGGAAGCAGAAAAAATGAAAAAGCGGCTCATATTCCTATTGGCGATCTTCTGCGCCGCCTCGCTCGCGGGATGCGGTTACGCTACCCATACCACCGCCTATAAGAAAGCCACCAGGATATTCATAAGACCTTTTGAGAACAAGGTCGACCTGAACATCGAAAGGGAATATTCGGACCGCAACCCTTACAGGTTATACCGCGCCGGGATGGAGACGAAGGTGACCGACGCGATAATAGACAGGTTCCTCGTGGACGGGTACCTGAAGGTCGTCTCGAGAGAGGACGATGCCGACTTGGTCTTGAGCGGCGCGCTCATCAATTTCGACAAACAGCCGTTGAGATACGACCAGAAAAGCGAGAATGTCGCCGAGTACAGGGCCAATATCATAGTCGATATGTCGCTTGAGAACGTGTCCCAGGGGAAGAAAACCTGGAGCGAAAAGGGATTTGTGGGTTTCTTCGAATACAACCAGTCCGGGCCGAATTCCGTATCCGAAGACGCCGCTATTAACAACGCGATCGCGGACCTGGCAAAAAGGATCGTCGAAAGGACCGTCGAGGATTGGTAGGTATTTTCCTCTTTTTAGGAACAGAGAACGCCCTTAAGGAAGAGACCCTCCGCGAACTGAAAGAAAAGACCCTCTCCGGAGGGAATCCCGACCTCAATTACAATATATTCTATCCGGACCAGTTTGACCCCCACACTTTTCAGGACGCCGTAAATACGAACCCGTTCCTCAGCCCCGCCCGTTTCGTCGTGATAAGGGACATAGATAAACTGCCGCAGGAAGGAAAAGATTCGGTGATGAGTTATGCCGGGAACCCGTCCGGGACCACTATCCTGGTAATGACGGCCGGCCTGTCGCCCAGGGATGCGGCCGGCGACCCTTTCCTTTCCGGATTATCAAAATTAGCCGAAGTCCGGGACTTCGAGAACTTAAGCGGGGAAAGTCTCAGGCGTTATATCCTCGGGAAGGCCGCCTTTTACAAGAAAGATATGGGCCGCGACGCCGTCGAGTTGATCATTTCGAAGATCGGGAGCGACCTGCAAAAGTTGCGCATGGCGGTGGATAAACTGGCGAATTATACAGGTGACCGCAAGGCTATCGAAAAGAAGGATGTGGAGGCGCTCGTAGGAAGGTCGCTCGACGAGACGGTTTTTGACATGACCGGGGCGATGATGGACGGACAGGCGTCGCGCTCCCTTTCGATATTATCCGGACTTTTAAGGGAATCGGTGCGCCCGGAGAACGTCATAGGGGCGATGGCGGCCGCTGTAAAGCGCGCCGCGAGGTCGAAAGGCTCTCCGGACAGGGCCAAAAAATGGCTTAAAAAGGCTCTCTCTTACCTGGCCGAGGCGGACCGCGACTGCAAAAACAGGGACCTCGATAAAAGGGTTATCCTGGAATCTCTTGTGGTGAGATTATCTGAGCTTGGCGAGCTTGCTTAAGATGCGGGCTCTCTTGCGAGATACCGTATTTCTGTGTAACATGCCCTTGGAGCGCGCCTTGTCAAGTTTGGAGACGAGGGAAGCGCCGAATTTTCTGGCTTCGTCGTTCTTTTTCGCGGCCAGAGCCATCACGAACTTCTTGGCTAAGGACTTGATCTCGGTAGCGACCTTCTGGTTCCTCGCGCGTCTCTTCTTGTCCTGGCGTATAGCTTTAGATGCGGATTTTATATTAGGCAATCCTGTTTCTCCTTTCGAATTACGATTGTGTAAAAATACCATATAAGGCGGGAAATGTCAATACATAAATCTCTGGCTAGATCGGCGGGGGTGATAGGGCTGGGGATATCCGCTAGCCGCATCCTGGGCTTCATAAGGGATATCATCATAGCCGCCATGTTCGGGACCACGCTGTACGCGGACGCCTTTTTCACCGCCTTCAGGATACCTAACCTCTGGCGCGACCTGGTCGGTGAAGGGGCCGCGAACGCGGCTTTCGTGCCGGTCCTCAGCGGGTATGCCGCCAACAAGAGCAAAGAGGAATTCTGGGAGCTGGCGCGCATAATCCTCAACGTCATGGTGATCGTCCTGGCCGTGATAACGCTCCTCGGCATCATCTTCGCCCCGCTTATAGTCTCGGCCATCGCGTGGGGGTTCCTCGGCAATCCCGAAAAATTCAAACTTACCGTTACTCTTACGCGAATGATGTTCCCCTATATCTTCCTGATAGGCCTGACCGCGTATGCGACCGGCGTGCTCAATTCCCGGAAACTGTTCGGCGCGACATCTTTCAGCCAGCCGCTGTGGAACTTAGTCTTTATATTGAGCGCGATTTTCATTTGCCCTCTGATGAAGGAGCCGGTCACCGGACTGGCTATAGGCGTCCTCCTGGGCGGGATAGTGCAATTGGCCGTCCAGTTGCCTCCTTTAATGAAGATGGGCATGGGCTGGCCGCGTTTTGACAGGTTCAAGCATCCGGCCTCGAACGAAATAGGCAGGCTTCTTTTGCCCAGGGTATTCGGCTCGAGCGTATACCAGCTTAACGTATTCTTGGATACCGCGCTCGCCTCGCTTTCGGATATAGTCGGGAAGGGCGCCATATCCGCCATCAATTACGCGAACAGGCTCTGGCTCCTGCCCCTGGCCATATTCAGCACCGCGTTCTCCCAGGCGATGCTTCCGACGCTCTCCGAGCACGCCGCGCGCAACGAGATGGAAAAATTCAAGCAGGCGCTTTCATTCTCGCTCCGGGCGGTCTTTTTTATAACCATACCCGCGGCCGTGGGGCTTATGGCGTTGTCAGAGCCGATAGTGCGGGCGCTCTTCCAAAGGGGCTCTTTCGACGCCTATTCGACGAGCATAACCGCGCCGGTGCTTTTTTATTTTTCGATTGGCCTGTGCGCTTACGCCGGGGTAAAGCCGCTCGTCTCGGCGTTCTATTCGCTTAAGGACACGCGGACGCCTGTAAAGAACGCGGTGATGGTCTTCCTCCTGAACGCCGCGCTCAACTTCATATTGATGTTCCCGATGAAGGTAAACGGGCTGGCGCTCGCTACGTCGCTCGCCAGCATCTTCAATTTCTTTTCTTTGTATTTTCTCCTGAGGAAGAAGATAGGCCCGCTCGGCGGCCGCGAGATATTCGTCTCGTTCGTGCGCGCCGCTATTCCGGGCGCCATAATGGCCGTCGTCCTTATCCTGCTCAACGTTAACCTGCAGCTCAGGCCGGTGCCGAAATTGGCCGTTATCATCCCGGCCGGGGCAGCCTCGTTCTTTATTGCCTGCCTCGTATTTGACGTGAAAGAGTTCAAGGGATTCGTGAAATGGATATTAAGGAGAAGCTGAGGGCGCCGGTCCTGATGAAATTCACCGAATTTCTCAGGGATATACCCGACCAGCCCGGCGTTTACATATTCAAGGGCGTCAGCGGGGAAATATTATACGTCGGCAAGGCGTCGTCGCTACGTGACAGGGTGCGCTCGTATTTCCAGAGGTCGAAAGACCACGGCCCGAGGATAGGCGCCCTCGTGAAAAATATCAGCGGCATCGATTGGGTCCCGACCGCGACAGAAGCCGAGGCGCTGCTCTATGAATCCAACCTCATAAAAGAACACCAGCCGAAATACAACGTCGACCTCCGCGACAGCAAGACTTACCCGCTTATAAAGATAACCATGGCCGAGGAATTCCCCCGCGTAATGACCGCCCGCGGGAGGAAGAGCGACGGGTCTCTCTATTTCGGGCCGTACACCGACGCGGCGCTATTGCGCGCGGCGATAAAATCCATCCGGAAAGTGTTCCCGTTCTGCACGTGTCCCTCTCTTCCATGGAAGAGAGGGGCGTGCAGGCCGGTTCCAAAAAAGGCGTGCATCTATCACGATATGGGGTTATGCCCGGCGCCTTCCGAGGGGAAGATATCGAAGGAAGATTATCTTGAAAATATTAAAGGGATAATCCTTTTTATTGAGGGAAAGAAAAATGAATTGGTAAAGAGTCTCTCCGGGAAGATGGAACAGCTGGCCGCCGAAAAGAAGTTCGAGGAGGCGGGGAAGGTCCGCGACCGGATCGAGGCGTTAAGCGAGATGATAGCGAAACGGCCGAGGCACGATTCGGCGGTCCAGTTGGGCGAGCTCAGGTCGGTCCTCGGCCTTAAAGAGGAGCCGAAATATATAGAGGCGTTCGATATATCCAATATCAAGGGAGAGGAGGCCTGCGGCTCGATGGTCACGTTCAGTGGCGGCAGGCCCGAGAAATCGAAATACAGGATGTTCAAGATACGCGAGGTCGAGGGCCAGGACGATTACGCGATGATGCGCGAGGTGGTAAGGCGCAGGTATACGGGCTCCTTGAAAGATAAATTACCTAAGCCCGACCTGATAATCATAGACGGGGGAAGGGGCCACCTCTCGGCAGCGGCGCAGGAGATGAAGGCGGCCGGCCTAAAGGGCGTCCCAATTATCGGTATTGCAAAAACCTTCGAGCACATATATACTTTAGACAAGGATATACCGGTCGCGCTTCCGCCGTCATCGAAGGCGCTGCAGTTGATACAGCGGATACGCGACGAGTCGCATAGGTTCGCGATAAGGTACCATCATATTTTGAGGCGAAAGGCGCTGGTCGGTGAAAAAAGAACGAAGAGGCTCCAAAGGCGCGTGTCCCGTTAGAAAAAATTTTTCTAACGGGGTAAAAAAGTCCGAGCTGTTTGACGGATGCACGGAGTTTGAGGTCTGCGTCTATAAGTGCATCATGAAGATACCCTCCGGCGAGACGCGCACCTACGCGTGGGTCGCCGAAAAGATCGGCAAGCCTAAAGCCACACGCGCCGTCGCGCAGGCGCTCCACCGCAACCCTTGGCCGTTGTTCATCCCCTGCCACCGCGTAATAGAATCGAACGGAAAGATCGGCGGCTATGCCTACGGCATAGAACTTAAGCGGCTTTTCCTGTCAATGGAAAAGAAGGGCGCCTCTTTTTACGTCGGCTCCGACCTCCTGCCTAAAAATAAGTAATTAAGTATACTGTCACCAAAATCATATATATTATATGGAAGGAATAATCTGGGGATGAAACAGCTTAAAGCAATATTACCACCGCTAGGAATTTATTTTATTACCGTACTTATTATAGCCTCCATTTGGGGTTTTAATGCAGAGGCAGCAAAAGTCTTAATATTTTTTACTTTTGTACCTATTATCGTAGGGCTGCCTTTATATATAGTCATAAAAACTTTCACTAAAACTTACATTTTAACTATCCTTATCCCTGTATTACTTATAGTAACTATTAGTTTGATTCAAGGTATGATTAAAAATGAACTGGCGAGATGCTTAACATGGTTACCTTTAGCCGTTTTTTTTATGTTTATAGGCTTTCCTATTATATCGCTGCCACTACTAATGTTAATTAGAAATGTCCTCACTTTATTACATTTTAGAAATCAACAATATAGATAGTTGCACAAAATTATTAACTAATACAATTTGTAAAAGAACCATATAACATTTCACTCCAGCGGACGGCGCTGGCATCCTGTTTTAATGCCGCCGCAGCTGAGTTCAAACGTTAATAAATAACGATGCCATCCCCCAATGGGACACCATAGGTAGTTCGTAGCCGATAGCTCATGGCGTATATAATTTGGGTCGCTTTCAAATAGAAGACGGCCCTATTTTTTTGAAAGAAAATCCCTTCTTTCATCGTCTATTATAGTAAAAGGAGGGATTTATTATGTCCGAAATAGTTGCACGGGAGTTAATTGAGCAGAAGATATTCTGGATAAGGGGAAGGAAGGTGATGCTGGATAAGGATTTGGCGGAGCTTTATGGTGTTCCCACTAAAAGGCTTAAAGAACAAGTAAACAGGAATATGGCAAGGTTCCCGGAAGATTTTTTGTTCCAGCTTACTTGGCAAGAGGCGGAAATTTCAAGGTCGCAAATTGCGACCTTGAAGCAAGGCAGGAACATAAAGTATCTTCCATACGCTTTTACAGAGCAAGGCGTCGCTATGCTATCCAGCGTCCTTAACAGTGAAAGAGCCATAGAGGTAAATATCACCATTATGCGCACTTTCGTCAAAATGCGCCGGCTCCTTGAAACCCATAAAGGACTATTGCGCAAGATCGAAGAAATGGAGAAGAAGTACGATTACCAGTTTAAAGTGGTATTTGAGATCATCAAGAATTTCATCAAAGAGGAAGAAAAACCCAAGCGCAAGATAGGGTTTCGTATAGGTTAGATTTCAGGGTGTTCCCTTGTAGGATGGCACCGGTTATGGTATAATTTTAATCCTGTAAATACCTTACGGAGGAGTACTATGCTTGAGGAGCTTAAGAAAAAAATAAAGCAGGCGCAAGAGACATTAGCCAACCTGCGGAGGTATCTTTGACCTCGATGCCGCAGGGAAGAATATAGCGGAATTTGAAGGGAAGATGGCCGCCCCGGGCTTCTGGGACGACCAGCAGAAGGCCAACAAGATAATCGCCGAAATGAAGTCGCTCAAGGGCCGCCTTGATCCCTGGCAGGCGTGCAGCAAGGAGATCGAGGAGCTTTCAGGGCTCGCCGAGATAACCGAACCTTCAGACGAAGCCTCGATATCCCAGCTTTCAAAAGACCTGGACGCCTTAGCGAACAAGATAAGCCGCATCGAATTTACCGCTTTATTCTCGGGAGAACACGATAAATCCGGCGCGATACTTTCCATCAACGCCGGCGCCGGCGGCACCGAGTCGTGCGACTGGGCGGCGATGCTCTTCAGGATGTACACCCGCTACGCGCAGAACAAGGGTTATAAGATAGAGGTCCTCGACTACCTGGCCGGCGAGGAAGCAGGCGTCAAGAACGTCACGATGCTGGTTAAGGGCGATTATGCCTTCGGCTACCTGAAATCAGAGCGCGGCGTCCACCGTCTTGTAAGAATATCACCGTTCGATTCTAACAAGAGGCGGCACACGTCGTTCGCCTCTGTCGACGTCATCCCCGAGGTCGAGGAGGAAGCGGATATCCAGGTCGATGAGAAGGACCTGCGCATAGATGTCTACCGCGCATCCGGTCCCGGCGGGCAGGGCGTCAACACGACAGACTCGGCGGTGCGCATTACCCATATCCCGACCGGGCTCGTTGTCCAGTGCCAGAACGAGCGCTCGCAGTTGAAGAACAAGCATTCGGCGATGAAAGTGCTGAAGGCGCGGCTCTTCGAAAAGAAACAACAGGAGCAGGAAGAGAAACTAAAGACGATGTATTCGGAGAAACAGAAGATAGAGTGGGGAAGCCAGATACGCTCTTATGTGCTGCACCCGTACATGATGGTAAAGGACCACAGGACGGAACACGAGACCGGAAAAGCGAACCAGGTGCTCGACGGCGAACTTGACGAATTGATAGAGGCGTATGTTAAATTTTCAGCAGGTAAAGTCCCGCCGCAGCGGGAAAAAAATAGGAATATAGAATGATAGGAAAGATACTTTCAGCGGTTGTGGGTACCCATAACGACAGGGAGCTTAAGCGGCTTAAGCCCAAGATGGAGCTTATTACTTCACTTGAGCCGAGGATCTCCAAGCTCTCCGATGCCGAACTGCGCGCGAAGACCGCCGATTTCAAGGCGAAGATCAAAGAACGGCTCAAGGATATCGATCTCAAGGGTCTCGAGAAGGCCGAGCGTCGCAAGACAGAGACTGAGGTCCTTGAGGAGGTATTGCCCGAGGCCTTCGCGGTCGTGCGCGAGACCAGTAAGAGGGTTACCGGGATGCGCCATTTCGACGTCCAGCTTGTCGGCGGCATCGTCCTGCACGAAGGAAAGATAGCGGAGATGGCTACCGGCGAAGGAAAGACGCTCGTCGCCACATTGCCGGCATATTTGAACGCCCTGACCGGGCTCGGCGTCCATATCGTCACAGTGAACGATTACCTCGCGAAACGCGACAGGTACTGGATGGGGCCGATATTCGAGTTCCTCGGGCTGACAGTCGGGATGATCCAGCACGACATGAACGACAGGGACCGCCAGGCCGCGTATAATAGCGATATAACCTACGGCACGAATAACGAATTCGGTTTCGATTACCTGCGCGACAATATGAAGTACCGTCTCGAGGACATGGTCCAGCGGCCGCTGCATTACGGCATCGTCGACGAGGTCGACTCGATACTTGTCGACGAGGCGAGGACGCCCCTCATAATATCCGGCCCTGCCGAAGAGTCGACCGACAAATATTATAAAGCCGCGAACATCGTAAGGGGCCTCGAGAAGGGCGAGAAGGACCAGGAGACGAAGGAAGAGTCCGGCGATTACATAGTCGACGAGAAAGGCCACAGCGTCTGGATGACCGAGCAGGGCGAGACGAAGGTTGTCAAGGCCTGGGGGCTCAAGGATATGCATTCGATGGAATCTGTCGAGGAGCGGCATTGCGTCGAGAAGGCGCTCCTTGCCAAAGAGCTCTATAAGCGCGACGTGCAGTACCTCATCAAGGACGGCGAGGTCATAATCGTCGACGAGTTCACCGGCCGCATGATGCCGGGCAGGAGATGGTCGGACGGGCTGCACCAGGCGGTCGAGGCGAAAGAGGGAGTGAAGATCGAGAGGGAGAACCAGACCCTCGCTACGATAACGTTCCAGAATTATTTCAGGATGTTCGACAAGCTCGCCGGCATGACCGGCACGGCCGCGACCGAGGCGAACGAATTCAGCCAGATATATAAACTCGACGTAGTCGTGATACCGACTAACCGGCCGCTTATAAGGACGAACCATCCGGACAGCATTTATAAATCCGAAAAAGAGAAATTCAACGCCGCTGCAGACGAGATCGCGCAGTTATACGAGAAGGGCCAGCCGGTGCTGGTCGGAACGATCTCGATAGATAAATCCGAACGTTTGAGCAATATGCTGCAGCGCCGAGGCATACCACACCAGGTATTGAACGCGAAGTATCACGAGTCGGAGGCGCACATAGTCGCGCAGGCCGGGCGGTATAAGGCGATCACCATCGCGACGAACATGGCAGGCCGCGGCACCGATATTTTGCTCGGCGGCAACGCGGAATACATGGTCTATGATTATTTCAAGCAGAAAGGGATCGAGCCCGAGGCGATCGACCCGAAAGAAAAAGCCGAGATGATGGCGAAGTTCAAGTCGAAAGTCGAAGACGAGCATAACAAGGTCATCGCGGTAGGAGGCCTGCATGTCCTCGGCACCGAACGCCACGAGGCGCGGCGCATCGATAACCAGCTCCGCGGCAGGTGCGGACGCCAGGGCGACCCGGGTTCATCGAGGTTCTACCTCTCGCTAGAGGACGACCTGATGAGGATATTCGGCTCGGACAGGATAAAGTACATAATGGAAAAATTGGGGATGGAAGAGGGCCAGCCGATAGAACATCCCATCGTCTCTAAATCGATAGAGACCGCGCAGAAACGCGTCGAGGCGCATAACTTTGAGATAAGGAAGCAATTGCTCGAATACGATAACGTCATGAATAAACAGAGGGAAGTCATCTACTCCGAGAGGCGCGCGATACTCGAAGGCAAGGACATCAAGGAATATATTGCCGCGATGATAGAGAACGGCCTAGATTCGGCGATGGATATTTACCTGAACGAGAAGACGCACCCTGAGGAGTGGGATGCCAAGGGATTTTTCGAGTGGTTCCGCGGCAAGTTCGGGTTCGGCCTCCCGGCGGACCAAGGCGGGTTGTTTGCCGGCCCGCGCCACGACATAAGGGCCAGGCTCCTCGATATAATAAATAAGTTTTACGAGAAGAGGGAGTTCGTCCTCGGCGCGGACGTGGCCAGGCATATCGAGAAGACGATACTGCTCGACATGATCGATTCGAAATGGAAGGACCATCTTTATACGATGGACCTGCTAAAGGAAGGCATAGGCCTGCGCGCGTACGGACAGGTCGACCCGCTCGTCGAATACAAGAACGAGGGCTTCGCGATGTTCGAGGAGATGATGAACAGGATACAGGATGACGCCCTCGAATTTATCTTTAAGGTGCAGGTGGCGACCCAGGAGAAGCCGAGGGGCGTCTTCGAATCCGTCCCCCAGCAGATGATACACAGGGAGATGGGTTCGCTTGCCTCGAGGATACCTCAATCGCAGGGCGGAGAACCGGTCGAGGCGAGGCCGCCGGACGCGAAACAGGCGCCCCTCGAAAGGGAAGCTCCGAAAGTGGGCAGGAACGACCCGTGCCCGTGCGGGAGCGGAAAGAAATATAAAAAATGCTGCGGCGCTTAGTTTTTTTACCGTTACTCTCTGCATTATTGCTGACGTTGTCGTATCCGGCGTTCGATTTCTCATTTTTGGCGTGGTTCGCTCTGATACCGATGCTTATCGCGATCCGCGGCGAGAAACCGTGGCAGGCATTCTTTACCGGCTGCATAACCGGGTTGTTATTTTTCGGTGCCACGCTATACTGGGTCGGCTACGTCGCGATAATAGGTATAGTCGTCCTGGCGGTATACCTGGCTTTCTTCTTCGGGATATTTGCCGTCGGCGTCGACATACTCGCGATACAGTTCGAAAAACCGCGCTTAAGGTTCGCGTTGCTCGTGAGCTGCCTCTGGGTGGCGGTTGAGTTCCTTAGGAGCCACCTCTTTACCGGCTTCGGGTGGGCGCTGCTCGGGCATACGCAGTGGGAGACGCTGCCGATAATCCAGATAGCCGATGTGACCGGAGCGTACGGCGTCTCGTTTTTGGTAGTCTTTACCAATGTCCTCATATCATCGAAGATAAAGAAGAAGATGAAGGGCCATAAGCCGGAGCCGAGATACCTGGCTCTGCTGGTGATAGCGCTTATCATCGTCGCGGTATACGGATATTACAGGGTCGACCGGAAGTTCGAAGGCGAGACAGTCAAGATATCGGTAATACAGGGGAACATCCCGCAGTCGGAAAAATGGGACGAAAGATATGCCGACGCGATATTGAATAAATATATAAACCTTACAAAAGAGGCGGCAAAGGACAAGCCGGACCTGATAATCTGGCCCGAGACGTCTGTCCCGGGATTCCTCGAGACCGACCAGGCCCTGCGCGACAAGGTCACCGCCCTCGCGAAAGAGGTCAATACATACCTGTTGGTCGGGACGCAGACCGAGAAAGTGCCGCAGAAAGTGCGTTATTTCAACAGCGCCGTCCTGGTATCGGACAAGGGCGAGATAGTCCGGCGCTACGATAAAATACACCTAGTGCCGTTCGGCGAATATGTGCCGCTGGGCAACAGCTTCCTCTCTTTCATAAAGAAGCGCTACGATATGGGCGAGGATTATACGGCGGGGAAGGATTACACGATATTCGAGATACCGGCGCATAAAGGCGAAGTCCTGGGCGAAGCACAGGGCGGGACCGTCAGGTTCGGCGTCCTGATATGTTTTGAGGATGTCTTCCCGGAGATATCGAGGAATTTTGTGCGGCTGGGCGCGGACTTCCTGGTCGTGATAACCAACGACGCGTGGTATATGAAGACCGCGGCGCCGTTCCAGCACGCGCAACCCTCGGTCTTCCGCGCGGTCGAGAATAGGGTCAACGTGGTAAGGTGCGCGAATACCGGCTATTCATGTTTTATAAACCAGGCCGGGAAGATCACGCAGGAGGTGAAGGATCTTAAAGGGGATAAGATATTCGTGACGGGTTTTGCGGCCGCGCATATAACCCCCGGAAAGGCCCGGACCCTGTATTTGAAATACGGGGATGCCTTCGCCTGGCTATGCACCGGGGTTTTTTTGTTTGACTTAACCCTTTATTTTATTTATAATTATGTCAAGTCTGCGCGACAAAGGCGGAAAAATTGGAAGAAATAAACGACCTCATAAAACAGAGATTGATCAAGCTCGAGAACCTGCGGGCGAAGGGCATAAACCCTTACGGCGGGAAATTCTCTAAGTCGGCCAATATCAACGAGTTATTGGCGGATTTCGAAGATGCGGCCGCCCAATCCAGGGAAGTCACGGTCGCAGGCCGGGTAATGGCCGTGCGTTCGCACGGAAAGTCCTGCTTTATCGACGTCAAGGATTCGACGGCGAAGATCCAGAATTACATAAAGGCCGCCGAGCTTTCAGAGGCCGGCAGGACAGCCTTCGAGAACCTCGATATCGGCGACATCGTCGGGATAAAGGGCAAGGCCTTCAAGACGAGGACCGGCGAACCGACGCTGCATGTCGAAGAGTTCACGATGCTGTCGAAATCGATAAGGCCGCTCCCGGAGAAATGGCACGGGCTAAAGGATATAGAGACGCGTTACCGCCAGAGATATGTCGACCTGATCGTCAACGAAGAGGTCAAAAAGGTCTTTGAGCTGCGCATTAAGATGATCGCGCGTATAAGGGCTTTCCTCGACGGCAAGGGTTTCCTCGAGGTCGAAACGCCGATGATGCAGCCGATGCCGGGCGGCGCGACCGCTAAACCTTTCAAGACGCACCATGAGGCGCTCGGTATAGACCTCTATATGAGGATCGCGCCCGAGCTTTATTTAAAAAGGCTTTTGGTCGGCGGCTTCGAGAGGGTCTACGAGATAAACAGGAATTTCAGGAACGAGGGGATATCGCCGCGGCATAACCCCGAGTTCACGATGATAGAAGTCTACCAGGCCTACGCCGACTGCGGGGACATGATAGACCTGACCGAGGAGCTGATACTCGACGCCGCGCAGCACCTCTTCGGGAAGTATAAAATAGCGCACGGAGACGGGGAACTTGATTTATCGCCGCCTTGGGACAGGATACCTTTCCGCGAGGCGATATTGAAGTATACCGGGATAGATTACAAGAAGGAGAAAGACCTGAGGAAAGTCGCGAAGGAGATGGGGCTCGATATAAGGGACGCGAAGTTCGACGAGGAAGTCGCGAACAAGATATTCGAGAAGACGGTCGAGCCGAAGCTCGCGAAACCCACGTTCATAATAGATTACCCGGCGATACTGTGCCCGCTCTCGAAGAAGAAACCCGGCGAGCCGGACCTGACAGAAAGGTTCGAGTTGTTCATATCGGCGCAGGAACTGGCGAACGCGTATTCCGAGCTTAACGACCCGATAGAGCAGAAGTCGAGGTTCGAGGACCAGGCGAAAGGTCCGGAGGCGGAGATGAAGACTGTCGACGAGGACTTTGTCCGCGCGCTCGAATACGGCATGCCGCCGGCCGGCGGGCTCGGCATCGGGATAGACAGGCTAGCGATGCTTTTCGCCAATCGCGACTCTATAAAGGACGTGATACTCTTCCCACAGCTGAAACCGGAACAGCAGTAACCAAATAAATTTTTAGATATGCGTTACGAATTGTTGGTGGCCTCTAGATACCTCCTTGCTAAACGCAGGGAGAAGTTCATATCGATAATCAGCCTGATCTCCGTGCTGGGCGTCGCGGTCGGGGTCTGCGCCCTCATAGTCGTCATCGGGGTGATGACCGGTTTCGACAACGAGTTGCGCGATAAGATAATCGGCGCGAATTCGCATGTCATCGTCGAACAGGAAGGCGGGATCGAGGATTCCGCCGCGCTTATCAAAAAGATAAAGACCGAGCCCCACGTTGTTTCCGCTTCACCTTTCCTCGACGGACAGGCATTCATCAGGGCGAAGGATACGATGCAGGGCGTCTCGATAAGGGGCATCGTCTCCGCCGATGAAGCCGGGGTCTCGAAGCTCGGCTCATATGTAAAGTCCGGCTCCATGTCTGCGCTCAAGGCCGGCGGCATGCTGATAGGCACCGAGATGGCGCGGAGGTTCAGCCTCAGGCTCGGCGACACGGTCTCTGTCCTCTCGCCTCTAGACGGCTCGTCGAAAGATTTCAAGGTAGCGGGGACGTTCAATTCGGGTTATTACGAATATGATTCTTCACTCGCTTTCATAGACCTGAGGGACGCGCAGGAGCTTTTCGGCGCCGAGGGCAAGGTGGGGGGGATCGGGATAAGGATAGACGACGAATTACTCGCGCCGCAGGTCAGGGTCAGGTTACAAAAAGAATTGGGTTTTCCTTTTTACGTAAAGACATGGATCGACCTGAACAGAAGCCTCTTCTCGGCGCTTAAGCTCGAGAAGCTGGCGATGTTCTGGATACTTGCGCTGATAGTCACGGTCGCGTGCTTTAATATTGCGGCGACGATGATAATGGTCGTGATGGAGAAGACGAAAGATATCGGCATACTAAAGGCGATAGGTGCTGCCAATAATTCCATAAGGCTGATATTCACCCTCCAGGGATTCATAGTCGGCGCGATAGGGACCGCGCTCGGCGTGGCCGGGGGGCTCGGCCTCGGGTATCTCCTCGAGAAGTACCAGTTCATAAAGCTCCCGAGGGACATCTATTACATAGACAGGTTCCCCGTGGATATACAATACACGGATGTGGCCGCGATAGTCGTCGCGGCTCTGGCGATAAGTTTGCTGGCTTGCCTCTATCCAGCGTGGCAGGCGTCCCGGCTCAACCCGGTCGACGCGCTGAGGTACGAATGAGATGATAGAGGCCAGGGCACTGCGGAAGGTCTATAAGAACGGAGCGAAAGAGCTCGAGGTGCTTAAAGGCGTAGACCTCAAAGTCAAAAGGAGCGAGGTCCTTGCGGTGCTCGGGCCGTCCGGAGCCGGCAAATCGACCCTGCTCCATCTTTTAGGCGGCCTCGATTCGCCGACTGCCGGCGAGGTCCTGATAGGCGGCACCGATATATACTCGCTCGGCGACAACGAGCGCGCGAAAATAAGGAACAGGAAGATAGGTTTCGTTTTCCAGTTCTATCACCTGCTCCCGGAGTTCGACGCGCTGGAGAATGTGATATTGCCGCTGATGATAAAAGGCGGCGGAAGGGACCTGAGGGAGAGGGGAGCCGGATTGCTTAAGGCCGTAGGGCTCGAGGACCGGATGAACCACAGGCCGGGGCAGTTATCCGGCGGGGAACAGCAGCGCGTGGCGATAGCCAGGGCGTTGATAAACGAGCCGGAACTCCTCCTTTGCGACGAGCCGACCGGCAACCTCGATTCCGAGTCGGGAGAAAATATAATTGAATTGTTGTGGGAACTCAACAAAAGTCGTAAAATGACATTAATGATAGTGACCCATGACGCGCAGATAGCCAAGGCCGCGCAGAGGGTCCTGCACATAAGGGACGGAAAAATAATCCAATGACAAGGAGAACAAAATGGCACTGAAAATCTATATCGACGGTAAATTCCACCAGAGCGAGGACGCGAAGATCTCGGTCTTCGACCACGGACTGCTCTACGGCGACGGTGTCTTCGAGGGCATCCGCACCTACGACGGGCTTATTTTCAAGATGAAGGAGCATATCGACAGGCTCTACCAGTCGGCGCACGCCATCATGCTTGAGATCCCGATGTCCAAGGAAGAGATGACCGAGGCGGTCAAGAAGACCCTGCGAGAAAACCAGCTGAAGGATTCTTATATCAGGCTTATCGTCACGCGCGGCATCGGCGACCTTGGGCTCGACCCGAGGAAATGCCCGAAACCGACCGTCGTCATCATAACCGACAAGATCAAGCTCTACCATCAGGAATTATACGAGAAGGGCCTTGAGATCGTGACCATCTCGACGCAGAGGAATATCCACGAGTCTGTCAACCCGCAGATCAAGTCGCTAAATTACCTTAACAATATCCTCGCCAAGGTCGAGGCGATCAACGCGGGCGTCGAGGAGGCGGTCATGCTCAATTCCGAGGGTTATGTCGCGGAATGCACCGGAGATAATATCTTTACCGTCAAGGACGGCTCGCTCTATACCCCGCCTATCCACAGCGGCGTCTTGCGCGGTATCACTCGCGGCGCGGTCATCGATATCGCGCACCTGAAAGAGATCCCCATCCGCGAGGAGGTCCTGACCAGGTACGACCTCTTCAACGCGGATGAGATGTTCCTTACCGGGACCGCGGCCGAGATCATTCCTGTCGTCAAGATGGACAGGCGCAAGATCGGCGACGGCAAACCCGGGAAGATGACGGCGAAACTCATAACGGAATTCCATAAGCTGACAAAGGTCGACGGCGTGAGGTTTTGATGATCTGCCAGGTCTGCGGCAAGAACGAGGCCACGGTCGAGTTCACTGAGATAATTGATGACGAGGTGAAACAGCTCCACCTTTGCGCCGGGTGTGCGAAGGAGAAGGGCATCGAGATGGAGCAGAACTTCAGCATCTCCGACCTTCTTGCCGGGATAAGCGGCCTCGGAGAGAAGCCGTCCGGCGGAGAGCCTCTGTTAAAATGCGGCAAATGCGGCATGACATACACGGACTTCCAGAAGATAGGCCGGCTCGGCTGCGGCGAATGCTACAGTGCGTTCAGGACGAACCTCCTGCCGCTTTTGAAACGCATCCACGGCTCGACCAGGCATATCGGGAAATCACCCAAAGAGATCGACGAGACAGACGGGAAGAAGAAGATATCCGAGGCGCAGGAATTGCGGCAGAAGCTCCAGCGCGCCATCGATATGGAGGAGTTCGAGGAGGCCGCCAGGCTCCGCGACAGGATAAGGGCGCTCGAAAAGAAGGCGAAAGACAAACCATGACGCTCGGCGAGCTCTGGGGCCAGACAGGTGAATGGCTTAGAGGCACCGGCCCGGACACGGATATAATAATGTCCTCCCGGATAAGGCTGGCCAGGAACCTGGCCAAGTACCCTTTCCCGCACTGGGCTTCGGCAGAACAACTAGAGGGTGTCATCTCGGATTTCGAGGGCGCCTATAAGAAGGCGGATTATTTTAAAGGAGCCTTATTTTTAAGGATCGATGAGCTCGACAGCATAGAAAAGCAGATGCTTATCGAGAGGCATCTTATAAGCAGGGAGCAAATAGCCAATCCCGAGCATAAGGCGGTCCTCATAAGCGAACGCGAGGTAATAAGCATCATGGTAAATGAGGAGGACCATCTCCGCATACAGGTCCTCCAGTCGGGCTTCAACCTGCACGACACGTGGAAGCTCGCGGACAAGATAGACGAGGAATTGGAGCAGAACCTCGAATTCGCCGTCTCATCTGACCTGGGTTACCTGACATGCTGCCCGACCAACGTAGGGACCGGATTGAGGGCGTCATGCATGGCGCACCTCCCGGCGCTGGTAATGACGAAACAGGCCGGCAGGATCATTCAGGCGATAAGCAAACTCGGGATGACGGCGCGCGGCCTCTTCGGGGAGGGGACCGAGGCATACGGGAATTTTTTCCAGATATCGAACCAGGTCACTCTCGGGCATTCGGAGGAAGAGACGGTCGACAGCCTCGAGAGGATAATGAAACAGATAATAGAGCAGGAGAACACAGCCAGGAATTCCGTCTTCGCGAACCAGAAACTGCTTTTGGAGGACCGGATATCGAGGTCGCTGGCCGGACTGAAGAGCGCCAAGCTCATAAGCAGCGAAGAGGCGCTGAACCTGCTTTCGATAATAAGGCTCGGCGCGGATCTAGGGATGATAAAGGGGCCGGACCGCAACATGCTAAACGATCTTTTTATACAGATACAACCCGCCCACCTCCAGAAGAAGGAAGGCAAGCGCCTTTCGGCCGAGGAGAGGGACGCGGTGCGCGCGGAATTTATCTCGAGGAAATTCAATATCTAGCCGGTATTTTCAGGAGGATGGTCGATGAACATGTTTTCAAGATTTACCGAAAGGGCGAGGAAGGTCATAATCCTCGCGAAGGAAGAAGCCAAGAGGTTTAATCATGATTACATCGGGACAGAACATATACTGCTGGGGCTGATAAAAGAAGGCGAGGGCGTGGCCGCCGCCGTATTGCAGAATCTCGGCCTTAGTTTAGAGGCCATACGCCTCGAGGTCGAGAAGATAGTCCAGCCCGGCCCGCCGACCGTCGTCTCCGGAGATATCCCTTTTACCCCGAAAGCGAAGAAGGTCATCGAACTCGCGACAGACGAAGCCAGGAACCTCGGGCATAACTATATCGGCACGGAACATTTGCTCCTCGGCCTCATACGAGAAGGTGAGGGAGTGGCGAGCCAGGTCCTCACAAACCTCGGCCTCGACCTCAACAGGGTCAGGCAGGAGGTTATGTCTCTTCTCGGCTCCGCTTCCCCTGGTTTTACGCAGCAACAGGCCCAGGCGAAGACCAAGACCCCGTCACTGGACGCGTTCGGCAGGGACCTGACGACGCTTGCCCGCGACGGGAAGCTCGACCCGGTAATCGGCCGTAAAGACGAAATAGAACGCGTCATCCAGATACTCTCGCGCAGGACGAAGAATAACCCTGTCCTCCTCGGCGAGGCAGGCGTCGGCAAGACCGCGATAGTCGAGGGGCTGGCCCAGAAGATCATAAAGGGCGATATCCCGGAGGTCCTCCGCGACAAGAGGGTGATAATACTCGACCTCGCGATGATGGTGGCCGGCACGAAATACAGGGGCCAGTTCGAGGAGCGCATAAAGGCCGTGATGGACGAGATAAAGCGGTCGGAGAATATAATCATATTTATCGACGAGCTGCATACGCTGGTAGGGGCCGGAGGCGCGGAAGGCGCGATAGACGCGTCAAATATCCTTAAGCCGGCGCTCTCGCGCGGCGAGATACAATGCATCGGCGCGACGACCCTCGACGAATACAGGAAGCACATAGAGAAAGACGCTGCGCTGGAGCGCAGGTTCCAGACTATCATGGTCGAGCCGCCCAGCGTCGACGAGACGATAGAGATATTGAAGGGCTTGAGGGATAAATACGAGGCGCACCACAAGGTGAAATTTACCGATGAGGCGCTAGTGGCTGCGGCCAAGCTTTCCGACCAGTATATATCCGGGCGCTACCTCCCGGATAAGGCGATAGACCTGATAGACGAAGCCGGTTCCCGCGCGCGGTTGAACGTGATGACCACCCCGCCCGACATCAAGGAAGTCGAGAAGGAGATGGACCAGATACGGAAAGAGAAAGAGGCTGCGGTAAAAGGACAGGACTTCGAGAAGGCGGCGGGGCTGCGCGATACGGAACGCGAATTGAAGGCCCGGCTCGAGAAGGTCCGGAAGGAATGGTCGAAATCGAAGGCCGAGGCGTATCCGCAGGTCAGCGAGGAAGATATCGCCGAGATAGTAGCGAAATGGACAGGCATCCCTATAGTGAAGCTCGAGGAGAAAGAGAGCGTAAAACTCCTCAAGATGGAAGAGGACCTACACGGGCGCGTCATCGGGCAGGATGAGGCGATAAACGCGATAGCAAACGCGGTCAGGCGTTCGCGCGCCGGCCTCAAAGATCCGAAACGACCCATAGGCTCGTTCGTCTTCCTCGGGCCGACCGGCGTCGGAAAGACCCTTCTCGCGAAGGCGCTCGCCGGGTTCATGTTCGGCGATGAGGACGCTATAATCCAGGTCGACATGTCCGAATATATGGAAAAGTTCAACGTCTCGAGGTTGGTCGGAGCCCCTCCAGGGTATGTCGGATATGAGGAAGGGGGACAGCTTACCGAGAAGGTGAGGCGCCGCCCGTATTCGGTCGTCCTGCTAGATGAGATCGAGAAGGCACATCCCGACGTATTCAATATACTTTTGCAGGTCCTGGAGGAAGGCAGGCTCACCGATTCTTTCGGGAGGCGGGTGGATTTCAAGAATACGATAGTTATCATGACCTCGAACCTCGGCGCCGAGATGTTCAAGAAGCAGGGCTCGCTCGGGTTCAAGTCCGAGAAGGAAGAGTTGACCTACCAGACGATGAAGACGAAACTCCTCGACGAGGTCAAGAGGACTTTCAAGCCCGAGTTCCTCAACAGGGTCGACGATATAATAGTATTCAAGCCGCTCACCAAGGACGACCTCTATAAGATCGTGGAGCTGGAAGTCGCCGAGGTGAAGAACAGGCTCAAGGAGCAGCACGGCATAATCATCGATCTCAATAAAGGGGCCATCGATTTCATGATCGAAAAGGGGTTCGATCCCGTATACGGCGCGAGGCCGATAAAGAGGACTATACAGAGGTTCCTCGAGGACCCTCTTGCCGAAGAGATAATCTCCGGCAGGTTGCAGAAGGGAAGGACCGTTAAGGTAGGCGCGAAAGCAGGCCATCTGACTTTTGAGTAAACCGAAAGCGGTGTCGATTTGAGACACAGACCAAGGCCGGCGCTGGTCATCCTGGGATTGGCGGCGCTGGCCGTGCTCGTATTCATAGATCTGCAGGGCAGCTATTTTTTCAGGGAATTCAGGGCCAGGTCCCTCGCCATGATGAGGGAGAAGATCGGGCTCGAAGGCGAGATAGCCGGCCTCGAGGGAGGGATATTCAGAGGTATCATCCTCAAGGACGTCAGGCTCTACGGCGCGCCTCCCTCGCAGGCTAAACGGGTCTTCTTCTCTTCGGAAGCGATCGAGCTTAATTACCGGTTATGGGACATAGCCCTCGGGAAATACGGCAAGCTGGAGAAGATAACTTTCGTATCGCCTAAGATATATTTTTTCGGGGCGGAGAATAAGCTGCCTCCGGTCCCGAAGGTTTTCGAGCCGGCGTGGAAAAAGATGGCCGTGTCGATAAAGGACGGCTCTTTTTATAATGCACAGGAAGTCCCGGTCGTAACGGAGGTGAACGGCGATTTCAGGTTGAGCGAGCGCGGCATAGAATCGCAGAACATGGCCGCCAATATCCTGGGGCAGAGGTTAACGGGAAAAGGCAGTGTCGGCTTCCCGGTAGAGAGGTCGGCGGTAAAGATGGAGGGCCTGATAAAGGGCCAGGGTTACACGCTGAAGCTCCAGCTCGACGGCGTCCTCGACAAAGTGTTCGCGCGCGGCTCTTTTGATATATTCGATAAGCTGAACCTGGATTTCTCGGGCAGTATCGCCAAGACCGACGGGGCGCTGGCCTTCAATGATTTCAAGTTCGGACCGGAAGCGATAGTAAGCGGCGTCCTCCAGATGGAGGAGAAGGGTTTTCGCATAAACTTGTATCCGGAGGACGTAAGCGGCAACGCTACGGCGATGGGGGAGGTCAGCAGGTTCTGCATATCGGGGGACTTCGCGAAATTTCCCTATTTTACCCTGACGGTGAACGCCAATCATCTCAAGGCGATGGGATTCGATATCCTGTCGAATTGTTACATTACCGGCAGGCTTAATTATGACGCGAACAATAAACTCGGGTCGGTGACCGGCGATTTCAGCACTTCCGGTTCGGTGATAAATTACGATCCGGTAAGGGAGGTAAAGGGTGCGTATGAATTCAAGGACGGCGTAGTAAAACTGACCGGCGTCAATTACGGAGATGTCGTTTACGCGAACGGCACCGTCGGCGCAGGAGAGAAGGGCGGCCTCGACCTCCATTTTAAATTCAAGGGGGCGCAGCTCGAAGGCCTTACCGACCTCGCGATGGAGAAGGGGGCGGTATCCGGGCTCGTTTTCGGCGATATGAACATCAGTGGCGGCGTCGGCAAGGAGACGAGTATTGACGGCCAGCTCGAGTTCCTTAACGGTAACATAAGCACGGTGCTATACAATTCCGCGAAGATCACTATAAGGGGAAAGAGTTCTGCTATTGAATTTATCGATTCAAAAGTCTATACTGGTGATCAGGTCCTTTTATTCGAAGGAAAGGTGGACCTGCGGGATGTCGGGACGCCGCGCCTCTTCCGCAACGTCCTTATAAAGGCCGACCCGAACACGATCGTGTGGGCGGGTGAGAGTACGATGAAATCGCCGGCCGGCGGGGAATACGCGGCCGGGGCGGACGCGAACGAACAGTTCAAGGTCAACCTGAAGACTTACGAGTCCCAACAGGGCAACCAGGTGCCGCGGCAGGGGACGATGGACGCGGAGACTAAACTCGCGAACCAGGCGAATACGAAATTGAAGATGAAGGAGAACGAGGATTTCTTCGGGGTCGAACACAAGGTGAGGTTCTGATAGTATGAACGGTTGGATAACGACGTTGGGTGAAAGGTTCCTGAATTTTATCCGTTACGCCGGCGGGATATCCGTCCTCTTCGTGCGGACGGTGTTCTGGGTATTCGTGCCGCCGTTCAAGCGCAGGCAGATCCTGGACCAGATGGTCAAGATCGGGGTAGACAGCCTGCCGATAGTCTTCCTCACAAGCCTTTTTACCGGCATGGTCCTGGCCTTACAGAGCGCTTACCAGATGCAGAAGATGGAGGCGAAACTTTATATAGCGAGCCTCGTAGCGCTCTCGATCACGAGGGAATTGGGGCCGGTCCTGACCGCGCTTGTGGTCGCGGGGCGCATCGGCGCTTCGATAGCCGCCGAACTCGGCACTATGAAAGTGACCGAGCAGATAGACGCGCTCGAGACGCTGGCGACGAACCCGATAAAATATCTCGTGGTGCCCAGGTTCATCGCGCTCTTTTTCATGCTGCCGCTGTTGACTATATACGCCGACATCGTAGGCATATTCGGCGGGTATATGATCGGTGTCTGGAGGCTGAACATACTCCATAACCTTTACTGGGACATGACCTGGAACCCGCTTCACATCAAAGATATCGTCACCGGCATCATCAAGGCCTTTGCTTTCGGCGTCATAATATGCATAGTCGCCTGTTACGAGGGCATGAGGGTCGAAGGAGGCGCCGAGGGGGTCGGGGCGGCGACGACTAAGGCGGTCGTCATCTCGTTCATACTCATAATTGCTGCCGACTGCCTCTTTACCGCGTTGTTCTATTTTGGGTTTGCATTTTAAATGATGGCTTGGGTTATGGAGCGAAGCGAGATAAACCCAATGCCAGAATTTAATCCCCGAGGGGATTAACATATGATAGAATTGATAAATGTAAGCAAATCGTTCGAGGACCATGTGGTCCTCGACAATATGAACCTGACGATACAGGACGGCGAGACGATCGTGATCATAGGCCGTTCAGGCATAGGGAAGAGCGTTACCCTGAAACATATAATCGGCTTGATGAAGCCCGATTCCGGGCAGGTCATCGTCGACGGACAGGATATAACCAGGCTCGACGCGAAGGGCCTGAATCAATTGAGGCTGAAATTCGGCATGCTGTTCCAGGGCGCGGCTCTCTTCGATTCCCTGAACGTGCGCGATAACGTGGCATTCAATCTTATAGAGCATAGCAAGATGGACGATAAGGCCATAGACAAGAGGGTGGCCGAATGCCTGGAACTCGTAGGCCTGCGGGGCATAGAACACCTGAGCCCGGCGGAGCTTTCCGGCGGTATGAGGAAGCGCGTCGGCCTCGCCCGCGCGATATGCATGAACCCGAAGATAATCCTTTATGATGAGCCGACGACCGGCGTCGATCCGATAATGGCGGACGCGGTGAACGACCTCATCAAGGACCTTCAGGCGAAGCTGAAGACCACCGCGGTCGCTGTCACGCACGATATGACCTCGGCCTATAAGATAGCCGACAGGATCGCGATGCTCTACAAGGGAAAGATCGTCGAGAGCGGCACGCCGGACGAGATAAAGAACACCAAGAACCCGGTTGTAAAACAGTTCATAACCGGCGCGGCCACAGGGCCGATAACAGAGGACTCATGATGATCATTTTTTCGAGGAGGCTCAGATGAGAAAGATGGACTTGGAATTCAAAGTCGGTATCTTTGTGGCGATAGGCATCGCTATACTGATGTCCATGATCTTTTCGCTGAAGGAGCTCAAGTATGCCCAGCAGAAATATACGATAAAGGTGCGTTTCGGTTTTGCCAACGGCATCGAGGTCGCCGCGCCGGTAAGGGTCGCGGGCGTCCAGGTCGGCGAGGTAAAGAATATCGAGATCGTGGAGAACAAGGAAGCCAACAAGATGGCCGTCGACCTGTATGTCTGGCTCGATAAGAAGATAAAGGTCGAGAAGGACGCAGAGGCGTTCATAAACACGCTCGGGCTCATCGGGGAAAAGTATGTGGAGATCCTTCCGGGCACCCCCGGAAGCGAGGCGTTAAAACCGGGCGAGAGACTTGTGGGCAGGGAGTCGGTGCCGATAGAGAAACTGACCGAGAAGGGCTACGAGATAGCGACCGGTTTGGGCGATACGATAAAACATTTCAATAAGCTTATCGGCGACCCGGAGACGCAGGCTGCGTTCAAGGCGACGATGCTCGACCTCAGGAAATTCATGGCGTCGGCGAACACGGTCATGGACAAGGTCAAGACCGGGGAAGGGACCGTCGGGAAACTATTTATGGACGAGGGCCTGTATAACGAATTGGATGCTTTCGTCAAGGATATTAAGGCTCACCCCTGGAAATTGCTTTCGAAGCCCAGGGGAGAGAAGTAATAAAATAACAAGGGAAGGGAGGTGAAATAAAAATGACATTTACGATCGTGCGCGCTTTTTTTGTGCTTCTTTGCGGCCTGATGGGTTTCGGGATGGGCGATATCTTCAAGACCACGTTCGGCGATCTCTCGCCGGTAATCGGGATATGCCTCGGCGTATTGCTCGGCCTTCTTATAATAGTGCTCGAATTTACATCGAAGAGGGTCTCGGTAAAAGGCCTCTCGGCCGCGGTATTCGGGATAGTTTTCGGTATATTATTCGCCCGGCTTATAATCGAGGTCTTCAAGCTTATGAGCATGCCGGAAGACGTCAACGGCGTTCTTATAGTCATTTTCGCTTATCTGGGTATGGTCATGGCGTTAAGGGGAAAGGACGAGTTCAACATAATAATCCCTTACGTCAAACTTAGGAGGGAGGACCAGCGCGAGGAGATCATAGTCCTCGATACATCCGTAATCATAGACGGCAGGATCGCCGACATATGCCATACGAAGTTCATAGAGGGGAAATTGGTCATCCCGAGGTTCGTGCTTAAGGAGTTGCAGCAGATAGCCGATTCGGCGGACCCGATCAAGAGGAACCGCGGCAGGCGCGGCCTCGATATGCTTAACAAGATCCGCAAGTCCGGGCATATGGAAGTAAAGATACATGAGGAGGACCTTCCGGAGATCCACGACGTCGACGCGAAACTCATAAAACTCGCGAAGATGCTCAACGCCAAGGTCTTCACTAACGACTATAACCTCAACAAGATTGCCGAGCTCCAGGGCGTGTCGGTCCTCAACATAAATGAGCTCGCCAACGCGCTGAAACCCGTGGTCATACCGGGCGAGTTGATGGAGGCGAAGATAGTAAAGGAAGGCAAAGAGTATAACCAGGCGGTCGCGTATCTCGATGACGGGACTATGGTGGTCATCGACAACGCCAGGCACCTGATAGGGCAGACGGTGAAGGTCATAGTCACGTCGGTCCTTCAGACGGCGGCGGGAAGGATGATATTCGCGAAGCTGGAATCACAGCGATAGGAGGCCGAAGATGAAAGTGGCTGCGATAGTGGCAGCGGCAGGAAAAGGCGAACGGCTTAAGTCGAAAGTCCATAAGCCTTTTGTGGCGCTCGGGAAGGACCCGATATTGCTGCACGCGTTGAGGGTCCTGGATAATTCGAACCTGGTCGGCGAGATAATCGTCGTCGCGCACCAGGCCGACCTCCCGAAGGCGCGGCTGCTTCTCAAAAAGGCCAAACTGAAGAAATTCAAGGAACTTGTCGCGGGCGGGAAGCGCCGTATGGATTCGGTCAAGAACGGGCTTTCCGCCGTCAGCGAAGACGTCGATTATGTCATCATACACGACGGCTGCAGGCCGTTCATAGACAACAAGATGATATCTTCGGTGCTCGGCGCGGCCGAGACGTTCGGCGCGGCTATCGCCGCCATGCCGGTCAAACCGACCATAAAAGAGGTGGAGAAGGGGAATTTTGTCGCGGCGACGCTCAAGAGGGAGACGTTGGTCGACGTCCAGACTCCACAGGCCTTCAGGAGGGACCTCCTTTTAAGGGCATACGATAAGGCTTTCGCCGAAGGCGCAGAGGGCGCGGAAGCGACCGACGACTCGGCGCTGGTCGAGAGGATGGGTATAAAAGTGAAGGTCGTGGACGGCTCATATAAGAACATTAAGATAACGACGCAGGAAGACCTTAGATACGCCAAAATGCTAATGGGTGAAAAATGAGAATAGGGCTCGGTTATGATATCCACAGGCTTATCGAAGGGCGAAAGCTGTTCTTGGGAGGCGTTGAGATCCCTTATGTGAAGGGCCTCGACGGCTATTCGGATGCCGACGTCCTTTTGCACGCGATATGCGACGCGATATTGGGCGCCATGGGAAAGGACGATATCGGCATACATTTTCCGAATAACGACCCGCAGTTCAAAGGCATAAGCAGCCTCGAATTACTGCATAAGGTAGCGGTGCTGGCCGAGAAGTCCGGTTATAAAATAATAAACGTCGATTCTACCCTCATCCTGGAAGAGCCGAAGATCCTGCCTTTCAAGGCGAGGATGAAGAAGACCCTTGCCTCGGTATTGGGGATAGACGGGGACCGGATAAACATAAAGGCCACCACCCAGGAAGGCGTGGGCGCGATCGGCCGCGGAGAGGCGATAGCCGCTTACGCAGTAGCTTCTGTTGAGGAGATAAAATAGATGCAAGTCTTATTGATAGTGGTATTGGCGCTCATCGTGATAGCCGCGATCAAGTTCCGGCTTATCTCGATGATATTCAAGGGGGAGATCAAGGCGGTCTTCGAGCGCGACCCGGCCGCTAAGAGTACGTTTGAGGTGATACTGCTTTATTCCGGCCTCCACGCGATCATATATTACAGGATGTCGCACGCGCTGTACCGCGCGGGCGTGCCTTTGCTCCCGCGGATGATATCGCAATACGCAAGGTTCCTGACCGGAATAGAAATACATCCGGGCGCCGAGATCGGGAAAGGGCTTTTCATAGACCACGGCATGGGAGTCGTCATCGGCGAGACGGCTATAATAGGCGATAACGTCACCCTGTACCAGGGCGTGACCCTCGGCGGCACCGGCAAGGAGAAGGGCAAGCGCCATCCGACGCTGGGCAATAATGTCGTAGTCGGCACAGGCGCGAAGGTGCTTGGAAATATAAAGATAGGCAACGACGTCCTGATAGGCGCCAATGCCGTCGTCGTCAAAGATGTGCCGGATGATTCGACTGTCGTCGGCGTCCCCGGAAGGATCGTCAAGCAGGAAGGCAAGATAGTCCACGGCATAAGGCTCGACCATACGAACCTGCCTGATCCGTTAGTGCAGGCATTGCAGCACCTCCAGGACGAGATAGACCGGATAAACGGACACATAAAGAAGCAACATTAGGACCTTAAATAGATTTCATGCCCATCCTCATACATAACACCCTGACACGCAAGCTCGAAGAGTTCAAACCCATCAGGGCCGGGGAAGCCCGCATGTACGTCTGCGGCGTCACGGTCTATGATGAATGCCACCTCGGCCACGCCAGGAGCGCCTTCATATTCGATTTCATCAGGAATTACCTCGGATACCGCGGATATAAAGTAACGTTCATAAAAAATATCACCGACGTAGACGACAAGATAATAAACAGGGCGCGCTCCGAGATCGAAGATAAAAATTCCCCGCTCTTCGGCAAGGACCTGAACAGCGCAGTAAAAGATATCGCCCAACGGTACACGGAGAGTTTTTACGGGGATATGGCGTCCCTGGGCATCGCCAAGGCCGACAAGGAACCGAAGGCGACCGAGCACATAAAAGATATAATAAAAATGATAGCCGTCATTATAGACAAAGGTTATGCGTATACCGCGGGCGGAGATGTTTATTTTGACGTGAGGAAGTCAGGCGGTTACGGGAAGCTATCGAACCAGGATAAGGACCAGATGCTGGAAGGCACGAGGGCTGAGACGACCGAAAAGAAAAAGGACGCCCTCGATTTCGCGCTGTGGAAATCCGCGAAGGCTAACGAGCCGGAGTGGGATTCACCGTGGGGCAAGGGCAGGCCGGGCTGGCATATAGAGTGTTCGGCGATGTCGACGAAGTACCTGGGCGACAACTTCGATATCCACGGCGGCGGGCGCGACCTGATATTCCCGCACCATGAGAACGAAATCGCTCAGTCGGAATGTGCAACAGGAAAGTCCTTCGCGAATTACTGGATACATAACGGGCTTTTGACGATAAACGGCGATAAGATGTCCAAATCGCTCGGCAATTATGTTTCGATCAAGGATGTCCTCGCGCGTTATCCCTCGGACGTCCTGAAGATATTCTTTCTCGGCGCGCATTATTCGCACCCGGTAGATTTCACGTGGGAGAAGATGGAAGCGGCGAAGAGCGCCTACGAAAGATTCCTTGTCCTGTTTGACAAAATAGAGAGGCGCTTCGCCGGGAAGAAGGCTGCCGCGGCGAAAAATAACGGCGAGATAGACGGATTAAAAGCCGCGTTCGAGTCCGGCATGGACGATAATTTCAATACGCCTGCCGCCTTGGGGGCGCTCTTCGATCTGGTCAGCGCCGGGAACAAAATACTTGATAGAAATGAAGACGCTTCTGTGATAAAATATCTTGAAAATACCGTTCGGGAACTGGGCGGTATCCTGGGCTTAAGCTTCAAGGCAGCATCAAAGGGTATGTCGGATAATGAGATACAGAAACTGGTCGACGCCCGCATAGAGGCGAAGAAGAAGAAGGATTTCAAGGAATCCGACAGGATAAGGGAAGAGCTGTCCGGGAAGGGCATCATCTTGGAAGACGACAAAGAAAAGACTTACTGGAGGCGCAAGGTATAGATGGCACTTAAGGCACGCGGAAAAGAGACGCTCGCGGCGTATTTATTCCTTTCACCGAACCTCATCGGGTTCATGATCTTTACTTTCCTGCCGGTCTTCGTCTCTCTATTTTTGAGTTTCTATAAATGGGACATCTTTAATCCGCCCGAATTTGTCGGCATACGTAATTTCATCAATCTGCTTGGTTTCCATTCCGAAAACGGAAGGTTCATGGCCAACGACCAGAGGTTTTGGCAATGTCTTTGGAATACGGTCTTCCTGATGTTTTCGATTCCTCTTTGCATGATGGCGTCCCTCGGCCTGGCGATCGCGCTCAACCGCAAGATCAAAGGCGAGTCGGTCTTCAGGACGCTCTTCTTCCTGCCTTCGATATGCCCGGGAGTGGCCGTGGCCATACTCTGGCTGTGGATATTCAATCCCGATTTCGGGATGCTCAACAATATAATATACTGGATCGGGAAGTTCCTCGGCTTCGTTATACCCGGGCCGTTATGGCTCAATTCCCCGGGATGGGCGAAACCCTCTTTAATGTTAATGAATTTTTGGTTATCCATCGGCGGTTTTAACATGATACTTTATTTAGCCGCTCTACAGGGTATTCCGAAAGACTTCTACGAAGCCGCGGAAATCGACGGAGCGAACGGCTGGCAGAAGTTCTGGGCGATAACCTGGCCACAGATAAGCCCGACAACGTTCTTCATATTCATAATGAGCATAATTAACGGGTTCCAGGGCGGTTTCATGCAGGCGTATGTAATGACCGGCGGCGGTCCCGGCCTGGCAACCACCACAATCGAGTATTATGTATTTAATAACCTTTTTACATGGCAGAACGTCGGTTATGCGGCGTCGATCGCGTGGTTCCTCTTCATCGTGATATTTGCCGTCTCGCTCGTCAATTGGAGATACGGCGGGAAGCTTGTCCATTACTAAGGGACGGACCATATGGCAGAAAAGAAAATAAAGCGCAGGAGCGCGGCGGGTTCCAAGGAAAAGAGACTGCAGCTTTTCGCTTATGCGGTCCTGGTCATCGGCGCCATTTCGATGATAATGCCTTTCCTGTGGATGACGACGACTTCACTGAAGACGCTGAACGCAATATTTGTCCAGCCCAAGAACTGGATACAGATGTTCGTTCCCACAATGTTCAGATGGGAGAACTATGCCGAGGCCTTCAGGGTGGTGCCGTTCGCGAAATTTTATATGAACTCTATAATAGTAGGCCTCGCCGTCACGTTCGGACAGGTCTTAACAAGTTCCTTGGCGGCTTACGCGTTCTCGCGCCTTACTTTCCCCGGCAGAGACAAACTCTTTTTCGCCTACCTGGCGACTATGATGATCCCAGGATCGGTCACGATCATACCCGTCTATGTGCTAATGAGGATCTTTGGGTGGGTGGATACATATAAAGCCCTGATTATACCTACGATATTCTCCGCTTACGGGACGTTCATGCTCAGGCAGTTCTTCATGACATTGCCGAAGGACCTTGAAGATGCGGCGAAGATAGACGGATGCAGCTTTTTCCGCATATTCTGGACGATAATATTGCCTCTCTCGAAACCGGCCCTGGCGACGCTGACTGTCTTTACCTTCATGGGTAATTGGGGAAGTTTTATGTGGCCTCTCCTGGTTACTAACACCGACGCCATGAAGACGCTGCCGATAGGGCTGGAATCGTTCAAGACACAGTACTCGACCGACTGGCATCTCCTGATGGCGGGTTCGGTCATGGCTATGCTGCCCATCGTCATAATCTTCATCTTCACCCAGCGCTACTTCGTCGAGTCGATAAAGCTCACCGGCGTAAAAGGATAACGGATGCGGCGCGGAAAATTCATCACTATCGAAGGCCCGGAAGGGTCCGGGAAATCTACGCATTCGCGCCTGCTTTGCGCCCGCCTGAAGAAAGGCGGCCTCAGGGTGCTGCATACGCGCGAGCCCGGCGGCACTAAGATCGGCGAAGCGGTCCGCAAGTTGCTCCTCGACAAGAAGAACAAAAAGATGTCGGCCGCCTGCGAACTCTTCCTGTTTCTCGCGGCGCGCGCGCAGATAGTCGAGGAGATAATAAGGCCCGCGCTGGCCAAGGGATATATCGTGGTCTGCGACAGGTTTCATGACGCGACGGTTGCCTACCAGGGTTACGGCGCAGGCCTCGGCCTGAAATTGATCGATTCGGCGGGCAGGCTCGCGACAGGCGGGCTTAAACCCGACCTGACGATATTGCTCGACGTGGAGACAAAAACCGGGCTGAAACGCGCCGGGGTAAAAGACAGGATGGAGATAAAACCCGTCCGGTTCCATAAGAAGGTCAGGGACGGTTACCTGAAGATAGCGAAAAGGGAACCGCGCAGGATAAAAGTGATCCGGACGACCGACGCGCCGGTCACCGCGGTCCAGGATAAAATAAGAAGAGCCGTATTGCATGTCATTTAACAAGGTCATCGGACAGGAACTCGCCGCAGGCCTTTTGAAGAAAGCCATAGAAGAAAGACGCCTCGCGCACGCGTACCTTTTTATAGGCCCGGAAGGCGTGGGCAAGTCGCTTTTGGCGAAGGTCTTTGCCGCGGCGCTCAATTGCGAAAGGGGAGGCGCCGAGCCTTGCGGTGAGTGCGTCCCCTGCAAAAAGATAGAAGCCGGGATACATCCCGACGCCGTCGTCCTCTCCCCGGAAGGGAAATCATCGCAGATAGGCATCGACGCGATCCGCAAGATAGAGGGCGCGTTGTCGCTTAAGCCTTACGAGGGGCGGACGAAAGTCTTCACCATCGACGGCGCCGACAAGATGACCGAGGAGGCTGCGAACTCGCTGTTGAAGACCCTCGAGGAACCGCCGAAAGACACGATCCTCGTGCTGCTCGCCTCGAACATGTTCAAGCTGCAGCCGACGATAGTATCGCGGTGCCAGAAGGTCCTCTTCCATCCGTTGGGCGAGCGCGCGATAATGAAAGAACTCATAGAAAGATATGGGCTCGACGAGAAGAAGGCGGCCTGCGTCTCCAGGTTCTCCGAAGGCCGTCTCGGCAGGGCGATAGAGGTACTCGAAGGCGAGGCGCTGGCCAAGAGGAACAAAGTAGTAGACGAATTTTTGACGCCGAAGCAGTTCGGCTATGAGGATACGTGGCTGTACGGCGAGCCGCGCGATAAGATAAACGAGACGCTGAACGCGCTAGCCGTATATTTCAGGGACCTTTTGGTATTCAGCCTCTCGAAGGACCAGGGCCTGCTCGTTAACCTTGACAGGGCCGCGGATATAGCGCGCGACGCCGCGAGATATCCGGCAGAGAGGCTCGAGAGGATAATCGAGATAATCGCCGACACGCAGGAGCAGATAAAGAGGAACGCCAACATAAAGATCGCGCTCTCCTGCATGCGGCTTAACATAACTTAGGGGAATAAAATGTTCGAAGTGGTCCAGATAAGGTTAAGGGAAGGCGGCAAGACGTCGTATTTCGAACTCGGGAACACGAAGCCGAAGATCGGCGACTCCGTTATCGTCGAGGCCGACAGGGGCGTAGATTACGGCGAGGCGATATCCGGCGCGGAATCCGTCTCCCAGGTCTCCGGCGAAGAGCCGCTTCGTAAGATACTGAGGATCGCCACGGCCGGCGACCTCGACCAGATAAAGAAGAACCGCGAGAAGACGAAAGAGGCCTTTACCACCTGCCAGAAGAAGATAATCGAGCACGGGCTTAAGATGAAGCTCATCGACGCCGAATATACCTTCGACAGGTCGAAGCTCCTTTTCTATTTCACGGCCGAAGGGCGCGTAGATTTCAGGGAGCTGGTGAAAGACCTGGCGCGCATATTCAAGGCGCGCATAGAACTCAAGCAAATAGGCGTCCGCGACGAGGCGCGGCTTTTGGGCGGGTTCGGGCCGTGCGGCAAATGCCTCTGCTGCGCGACCTTCCTCAAGGATTTCGAACCGGTCACGATAAAGATGGCCAAGGAGCAGAACCTCCCGCTAAACCCCGCGAAGATCTCGGGCGTGTGCGGCAGGCTGATGTGCTGCCTCGGATACGAGCATAAATTATACGTCGAATTATTGAAGGGCCTTCCCAAGGAGGGCGAGAAGGTCAACCTCGAGGGATGCGCGGGCAAGGTCATCTCGGTGAACGCGCTCAAACGCTCGATAACGGTTGACTGCGGGGAGGGGAAGTTCGTCGAGCTCGCCTGCAAATGCCCAAAGGGCTGTGAAATGCACCGCAACCAGAGAAGATGAAAAAATTCTATATTACGACACCCATATATTATGTTAACGCGAGCCCGCATATAGGTCATTCGTATACAAGCATCGCGGCCGATACGCTCGCGCGTTACCACAGGCAGGGCCTGGGTAAGGATAACGTATGGTTTTTGACCGGGACGGATGAGCACGGCCAGAAGATACGGAAAGCCGCGGATGAGGCGAAGATAACGCCGCAGGAGTTCGTCGACAAAGTATCTGTCCAGTTCCGGGAGCTCTGGAAGGCGCTCGATATATCTTATGACGATTTCATAAGGACCACGGAGAAGAGGCATATTTCTTTTGTCCAACGTGCGCTGGATATCGTAAACAAAAAAGGAGATATTTACGAATCGAAATACGAAGGGTTATACTGCACTCCCTGCGAGACCTTCTGGACCGAACTGCAGGCGGTCGGAGGCATCTGTCCTGACTGCAAGAGGCCCGTAGAAAAAATCTCCGAAACGAATTATTTCTTCAGGTTGTCCAAATACCAGGATTGGCTTATTTCTTATATTAATGAGCATCCCGAATTCATAAAACCAGACAGCCGTCGCGAGGAAGTCCTGAGTTTTTTGCGGCTTAACAAACTTACAGACTTGTGCATTTCGCGGCCGAAAGAACGCCTGAATTGGGGTATACCGCTTCCTTTTGCGCCTGACCACGTGACTTATGTCTGGTTCGACGCCCTGATAAATTACATAAGCGCTGTCGGTTCGTTTAATGATGACGGAAAATATGTTTCTAAATGGTGGGACGAAGAAACGGATGTTATACATCTGATCGGAAAGGATATCTTAAGACAGCACGCGGTCTACTGGCCGATAATGCTCCACGCCCTCGGCATAAGGCAGCCCACGACCGTCTTCGCGCACGGATGGTGGATGATAGACCAGGCCAAAATGTCCAAATCGCGCGGGAATGCCGTAAATCCGGTAGATATGGTCAACCAATTCGGGCTCGATACATACCGCTATTTCCTTTTGCGCGACGTGCCGTTCGGGCTCGACGGTAATTTCTCGGAAGAGGCGATAATAAAAAGATTCAATGATGACCTTGCAAACGACCTAGGTAACCTTGTTTATCGCACCCTGACAATGATCGAAAAATACTATCAGGGGAAAATTCCCGAAATAGATGATAAAAGCGTAAGATTTGACGGAATTGCAGAAAGCATAAATAAAATATTGAATTGGTATTTGTGTTCAGATACACCCCATTTATCTGATATTCCTAATAATCCCTCTCCTGGCTTATCTATTGATAGGGCTATGCGGTACGAGATACAAGAATTTAATTTCAGTGGGGCATTGGCAGGCCTTTGGGAAGTCATCAATATGGCAAATAAGTATGTCGAAGAAGCAAAGCCCTGGAATTTGTCAAAAGAAGGGAAAGCAGAAGAGCTTAAGGTGTTTATTCGCACATTGGTGAAAGTTATAAGGAATGTCGGTGAAGCGATCTCACCTTTTATGCCGCATACTTCAATCTCCATTAAAGAACAGCTGGGCGGAGATGTCATAAAGAAAGGCGCCCCGCTCTTCCCCCGCATCGACACAAAGGCGAAATGATGAGGCTCGTCGATACCCACTGCCATCTCGATTTCCCGGAGTTCGATCCGGACAGGGAAGAAGTGATAAAGAGGGCCAGGGCAGCCGGGATAGAATACATAATAAATGTAGCGAGCAGCCTCGAGGGCTCGAAGAGGTCGGTCGAGCTCGCGAATAAATATGACAGCGTATACGCCTCGGTCGGTATCCATCCCCATGACGCGAAGGAACTGAACGCGTCCTCATTTTCCGAGATAAAGGGCCTGGCCAAAGATAAAAAAGTCGTCGCCATAGGCGAAGTCGGCCTCGATTACTACAGGAACCTCTCGCCTGCCGGATTACAGCAGACGGCATTCATGAAATTCCTCCGCCTCGCGAAAGAGACGGGCCTGCCCCTCATAATCCACTGCCGCGACGCGCGCGAGGACCTGCTGAAGATACTGAAAAAAGAAATGGCGGCGCCGGTAAAAGGCGTTATCCATTGCTTCCCGGCCGATGAAGAACTGCTAAACACCGTCCTCGACCTCGGGATGTATGTCTCATTCACCTGCAACATCACTTTCAAGAACGCCTCCAAGCTGCGCGAGCTGGTAAAAAGCCTCGTCCCGATGGACAGGATATTGGCCGAGACCGACGCGCCTTACCTGGCGCCGGAAGGGATGCGCGGGAAAAGGAACGAGCCGTCATATATGCTGAAAGCCGTCGAAGAGATAGCGAAGCTGAAAGGCCTTACCGCCCAGGACGTCGCTAGGGTAACGACGCTTAACTGCGCGCGGCTCTTCGGGGTCGGGGCCGCGCCGGGATCATCCATCACATATAAAATAAGGGACTCCCTTTATATAAATCTAACCAACAGGTGCACCAGCGACTGCGAGTTCTGCGTCACCAAGACGACCGATTTTGTGATGGGGCACAACCTGCGCCTTAAAGGGGAACCGTCGGCAAAAGAGATCATCGAGGCGGTCGGCGACCCGAAGAGATATGATGAGATAGTATTCTGCGGATACGGCGAACCCACTTTGCGCCTCGACTGCATGATCGAGGTGGCCAAAGCATTGAAAAAGAAGGGAGCCAGGTTCCGCCTTACGACTAACGGCCACGGGAACCTAATAAATAAAAGGAGCATCGCCGGCGACCTCGCCGGGCTTATAGACCGCGTGAGCGTAAGCCTGAACGCCCCGGATAAGGATGCCTATAATAAGATCTGCAGGCCGGCCTTCGGGCCGGAGACATTCGGCGAGGTAAAGAAATTCATCGTTGAATGCAGGGAGAAGCTGCCCGAGGTCGAGGTGACCTGCGTCGACCAGGAAGGCGTGGATATGAGGGAATGCGAGAGAGTCGCGACCGAAGAATTAAAGGTCAAGTTCAGGCCGAGGAGACTAAATGTCGTGGGATAAGCTAAGGAGATTCGCGGGCGGGAACCGGATCTACCTTTTGATGCTTTCTTTTATAATAGCGACCGAGATATTCCTGGCGGTGTCGCCCTCGCCCGATAGGAAAGAGAGGCTTGCCGAGAAGAAGAAAACGCATAAGATACTTACGCCTAAGGAGGTCCTCGCGCAGGAAGAGAGGATAAGGGAGCTGCTCGCGGGCGACAAGCTCCTCGGTTTCGCGGTCACGGCCAGCACATTCTTGAGCGCGGCCGCCCTTTTGGCAGGCCTTGTCCTCGGGATAAGAGGCATCGCGCGCAAGCTTAACGGCCGCGACCTCATGGTTGCCTACGGCTCACCGCCGGATGTGCCCTGGCAGTTAACGGATATCCTAAGGGTAATAATCACGTTCTATTTTTTCTCCTATGCGCTCCAATGGGTAGAGGCCAATATGTTCGACCTGATGAAAGTAGATAACCCCAACGAGGTGTTCTTCGGCGTTCTTAACGCGACCCTGATAGATATCATCGGCCTGGCCATAGTAGCGCATTTCGCGGTAAATAAATTCAAAAGCGGTTTCGCCGGGCTGGGGCTCGTTTTTAAGAACATAAAGAGGAACATGAGGGTCGCCATCGGCGGCTATCTTGTAATCGTACCGGTCCTGGCTGTCATAATGATCATAGTCTTCATCGGCCTCAGGATATTCAGTTATGAACCGCCTGAGACGAAGGCGCTCGAGATACTCTATGAGGCGAAGGGGACGAAGCTCCTCCTTGTCCTTACGGCGCTCGTTACCGTCATCGGGCCGATCGCCGAGGAGCTCTTCTTCAGGGGATTCGCGTATCCGGTGTTCAGGAAGAAGATAGGGGTGAGGAACGCGATACTTCTCATCTCATTCGTCTTCGCGATGCTTCATATGAACATAGTCTCGTTCTTCCCGATATTCGCGCTCGGCATCCTCCTGGCGTACCTTTACGAGAAGACCGGTTCTGTCGTTCCGTCGATAGCGGTGCATATAATCCATAATTCGGCCGTTATATTTTTCGTGTTCCTGTATAAATTAATAGCGATCCCTAATTAGCCATGGGCCCGAAAGTCTCGATAGTAAGAGCGGATTCGTACGATACAGGCAAGGTCTGCTCCGCCGTAAAAGAGGCGGTGGACCTGGTCGGCGGCATCTCCGCCTTCGTCAAAAAAGGCGAGAAGATACTGCTTAAGCCGAACGTCCTCTCCTCAAGGCCGCCCGAGTCCGGCGTAAATACGCATCCCGAGGTCCTGCGGGCCGTCATACGCCTCGTTAAGGGCGCGGGCGCCGAGATCATCGTCGGGGATTCGCCCGGCGGGATGGGGCAGAGGGACGCCGGTTCGACATACGGGGAATCCGGGATAAAAAAAGTCTGCGAGGAAGAGGGCGTAAGGCTTGTAGACTTCGACAAGGCGCAGAACATAAAGGGGATGCCGATATCGGTCTGGGCGAAAGAGGCCGATGGCGTCATCTCCGTCCCGAAGATGAAGACGCACGACCTGATGACGCTCACCGGCGCGCTGAAGAATTCATACGGGCTCGCGATCGGGCAGTTCAAATCAGACTGCCACCTTAAGGCGCCGAGGCCTGATGAGTTCGCGAAACTCGCGATAGATGTGTTTGAGACTGCGATACCCAGGCTCGTCGTCATGGACGGCATAGTTGCGATGGAAGGCAACGGGCCCGCGGCAGGGGAACTCCGCAGAGCGAACCTTGTGATGGCGAGCAACGACTGCGTGGCCTGCGACGCGGTATACGCCGGGCTCGTCGGCATTGAACCGCTCCGGCTCCCCATAACCGCCGAGGCGTACAAACGGAAATTAGGCGAGGCCGACCTTTCAAAAATAGAGGTCCTCGGCGAAACTATCGAAGGCGCGCGGATACGCGGTTTCAAGCTGCCGGCTACCTCGATAATGATGAAAGTCCCGAAGCCTGTCTTTAAATGGCTCTCGAAAGCTATCAGGTTTTTCCCCGTAATTAATGATAAAATATGCAAGAAGTGCCTGATATGCGAGAAGAGCTGCCCGGCGAAGTGCATCACGATAAAAGAGGAAGGCTCGAGGATAGATTACAGGCGCTGCATCAAGTGTTTCTGCTGCCACGAGCTCTGTCCCCATGCCGCCATCTCGGTGGGGCGCAGCTTCCTGGCGAAAATGTTCGGGAAAATGGTGTAAAATAATGGCTATCCATACGATAAGATGGGACGCACAAAAGTCGGGCGGGGCAATAAAAATAATAGACCAGACCCTGCTGCCGAACAAGCTCGTATACCTGAGTTTCCGCGACGTAAAGAAATTTTGGCACGCGATAAAGAAATTGCAGGTGCGCGGAGCTCCGGCATTGGGCGTTGCCGCCGCATACGGGACTTACCTGGGAATCCGGAATTCGCGTGCCAAAAATTATAATGAGTTTGTCCGCGAATTGGACCGCGTCATAAAGTTCATCGGTTCGGCCAGGCCGACCGCGGTAAACCTCTTCTGGGGCCTCGACAGGATGCGTGCCTCCGCGGTAAAAAATAAGAAAAAACCGGTCCCGGAGATAAAGAAGGCTCTGCTCGCCGAGGCGCATAAAGTATATGAGGAGGACAGGGCGATATGCAGGAAGATGGCCGTATACGGCGCGCGGCTCATCAAGGACGGAGATGTCATATTGACTCACTGCAATGCCGGGGCGCTCGCGACTGCCGATTATGGCACCGCGCTCGGCGTAATTTATATGGCGAAGGAACAGGGCAAGCGCGTAAAGGTATATGCCGATGAGACGCGGCCGCTATTGCAGGGCGCGCGCCTTACCGCGTGGGAACTGATGCGCGAGGGAATAGATGTCACGCTCATCTGCGATAACATGGCCGCGCATGTGATGAGCTTGGGCAAGGTCACGAAGGTCATCGTCGGCGCTGACAGGATAACGCGTAACGGCGACGCGGCGAACAAGATCGGCACTTACGGGGTGGCGGTCCTGGCGAAATACCACAAGGTACCTTTTTATGTCGTAGCGCCGGTCTCAACGATAGATTTCAACCTGCCATACGGCAGGTTGATCCCGATAGAAGAAAGACGCGGCGAGGAGATCACGACGATCCGCGGGAATTTGCTCGCGCCGAAAGGGGTAAAGACATATAGCCCGGCGTTCGACGTCACGCCTGCGGCGCTCATCACTGCGATAGTCACGGAAAAAGGAGTTTTTAAGCCGGATGAAATTAAAAAGATTAGGTGAGACAGGGCTCATAGAGCGGCTCGCGAAGAATTTTAAGGCAGGCAGGGATATCGTCCGGGGGATAGGCGATGACTGCGCCGTGATACGCGTATCGAAGAAGAAATACCTGCTCGTCACCATCGATATGCTGCTCGAGGACGTCGATTTTAAGTTAAAGGACGCTGCGGCTTTCCAGATAGGTTGGAAGTCGCTTGCCTGCGGGTTAAGCGATATCGCCTCGATGGGCGGCGCAGCGAAATACGCGGTCGTCTCTTTGGGCCTCCCGAAAAAACTGAGGGTTGAGTTCATAGACGAGATATACTGCGGGATAAAGGCGCTCGCCAAAAGGTTTGATGTCGAGATAGTCGGCGGCGACACGAATTCTTCCGGGAAACTCGTCATAGACGTGGCGGTCCTCGGGTTCGCTGAGCCGGATAAGATCGCGTTCAGGAGCGGCGCCAGGCCCGGCGATATAATATGCGTGACAGGCGCGCTCGGCGGGTCGTACAAGAGCAAGAGGCATCTTACCTTCATGCCGCGCCTAAAAGAAGCGCGGTACCTGGTGAATAATTTCAAGATAACCTCGATGATAGATATCTCGGACGGGCTTTCGACCGATTTAAACCATATAGCGAAGGCGAGCGGGGTAGGCGCCTGCATATATAAGGAACTGGTGCCGGTCTCAAAGGGCGCCAGGGGCGTAAACGCGGCGCTAAACGAAGGCGAGGATTTCGAGTTGTTGTTCACTATGCCGCTGGCCGAGGCGCGGAGGCTGGCCCGCAAGAATCTCGAATTGAACGGCGTGAGGATATCGCAGATAGGGGAGATACTCGATAGAAAGATCGGGGTGAAGATCATAGCCCCGGACGGGACGACAAAAGAATTGAAGCCAAAAGGGTTTTCCCATTTTTAGATGAATTTCACGACAGCGAACGCGGAAGAAACTATAAAATTAGGTGAGAAGATAGCCAAGCGTCTCAAACCGGGCGATTTGGTCGCGCTCTCAGGCGAACTGGGCGCGGGCAAGACCACCCTGGTCAAGGGGATAGCCAAGGGCCTTGGCGTAAAGGATTACAGGTACGTCAACAGCCCGTCGTTCGTCCTTGTGAAAGAATATAAAGGAAAGATCCCGCTCTTCCATTTCGATATCTACCGGCTCAATAATTTGAAGGATATCGAAGATATCGGCTATGAGGATTACCTCGCGCGCAAAGGCGTCATCGTCATAGAATGGTCGGGCAAGATGGCGCGCATATTGCCAAAAAGGCGTTTAGATGTCGCGTTGAAGATAAAGAATCCCAACGAACGGACGATCAGTATAAAGGAAGCATGAAGATCCTTGCGGTAGACACTACATCCAAATATCTCTCCCTCGCCATAACAGACGGGAAAAAAGTCATCGCGGGTTTCCACAGGGCGATGGACCAGCGGCAGTGCGAACAGCTTTTGCCGCAGATAGACAAGCTGCTGAAGAAGGCGAAGTTTAAACTGAAGTATATCAACTGCATAGCGTTCTCGAAAGGCCCGGGCTCGCTGACTGCCCTGCGCATCGGCGCTGCAACCGTGAAAGGGTTCGCGCTCGGTTCAAAGATAAAGGTCGTCGGCATCCCGACTCTCGACGCGCTCGCGTATAATATAAAAGAGGAAGGCAATCTGATCGTCCCGATCATTGACGCGCGCCGCGGCAACGTTTACGCGTCGGCATATTCCTTCAAGAACGGTAAATTGCGCCGGCATCTGAAATATTCGGTCGGCCCTGTCGCCGAATTGCTGAAATCTATCAAGGGCGACGCGGTATTTTTGGGCGACGGGCTGGCCGCTTACAGGAAGACGATCGAGGATAATTTTAAGCACAAGACCGGGTTTGCCCCTGAGAAGCTTTGGTATCCCAGGGCTGAGACGGTCGCCCTCCTCGGCTATGAACTGGCAAAAAAGAAAAAATTCGAAGAGACGGGCAAATTTGTTCCTCTATATCTGTATCCGAAAGACGTTCAGGTAAGGGACCTTAAAAGATGAGCCCCGCACATACGCGCAGGATAGAATCTAGCCCTGTCCTTCCATGGAAGGGCAGGACAAGCCCTGCGAAAAGCAGGACAAGCCGTCCGACATGGACCGAGATCGACCTCGACGCGATAGCGCATAATTACCACGCGCTAAAAGCGCGCCTCTCTAAAGACACTAATATACTCGCCGTCGTGAAGGCGAACGCGTATGGCTACGGGATGGTAGAGGTCGCGCGCCGGCTGCAAAAAGAGAAGGTCCCGTACCTGGGCGTCGCGTGCGTCGACGAGGGGATCGCTCTCCGCCGTGCAGGGATAAGGACGCCGGTGCTCGTCCTTTCATCGGTCCTCCCGAAAGAAGCGGAGTACGCGCTGTATTATGACCTGACGCTTACCGTATGTGATAAGATCCTCGCCTCGGCCGTGGACAAGGCGGCGCGCAAATTAAAGAAACAGGCGCTCGTCCACGTGAAGGTCGATACCGGCATGGGCAGGCTGGGGGTATGGCATGATGAGGCCGGCCGCCTTATAAAGGACCTGTTAAGTTTCAGGAATATAGTGATCGAGGGGATATTCACGCACTTCGCGAGCGCGGACGAGGAAGATGTCCGTTATACCTCCGGCCAGATAGAGAATTTCAAGCGCCTTGCCACCGAGATGGAGATAAGCGGCATTGAGATCCAGTACGTGCACGCGGCGAACTCTGCCGGCGCCATGCTGTATAAAGATTCCCACTTCAATATGGTGCGGCCCGGGCTTATGCTTTACGGCCTATACCCGAACCAGAACCTGATGCGCACGGTGAAATTAAAACCGGCGCTTTCACTCAAGACGAGGATAATATACCTCAAGAAGACGCCGCCGGGCAGGTATATCAGTTACGGCAGGACTCATATGACGGACAGGGAGACGGTGATCGCCACGCTCCCGGTCGGGTATGCCGACGGGCTCAACCGGCACCTCTCGAACAAGGGGGAGGTGCTCGTGCGCGGATGGCGCGCGCCGGTAGTCGGCCGTATCTGCATGGACCATACGATGGTAGATGTCGGCGGAATAAAAGGCGCGAAGGTGGGCGACGAGGCGGTCATTATCGGTTCCCAGAAAGGCGAATCGATAACCGTCGAGGATATCGCAGAACTTCTCGACACCATCCCGTATGAGGTCGTCTGCTGGATCTCCGCCCGCGTGCCGCGCATATACGTTTAATGGATAATCTGCGTAAATATGGTGATCCGCCGTTTAGGATAGCCGTCATCCACGGCGGGCCGGGCGGGGCAGGAGAGGTCGCGCCGGTCGCTCGCGAACTCTCATCGAAATACGGCGTTCTCGAACCGCTCCAGACCGCAATGTCAGTCGACGGGCAGGTCGAAGAATTAAAATCCCTCCTTGAAAATAACGCGTCCCTTCCCGTGATATTAATAGGCTATTCGTGGGGAGCGTGGCTGAGCCTTATCCTCGCCGCAAAACATCCCGCTTTGGTAAAAAAACTTATCCTCGTCGGAAGCGGGCCTTTTGAAGAGAAGTACGCCGCCCAGATATCAAAGGCCAGACTTGACCGCATGGATAAGGAGATAGTGCCCGATGCCTATGACCCGATCGAGGGCCTGTCCGAGGAAGTAGATTTCCGCGTTGATATCTTTGAGAGCGTATGGAAAGAGGCCTCGGAATTAAGGAGGAGCGGCAAGCTCCTCGAGTTCGTGAAAGATATAAGGTGCCCGGTCGTCGCTATCCACGGAGACTACGATCCCCATCCCGCCGAAGGCGTCCAAAAGCCGCTATCGGCTATACTTAACAACTTCCGGTTTATCCTCCTTGATCACTGCGGCCATAAGCCGTGGATAGAAAAGGATGCGAGGGAGAAATTTTTCGAGCTCCTCAAAAATGAATTGAATTAATATTTTTGAAAGAAAATCCCTCCGATCATCGTCTATTAAGATAAAGATCGCCGTCGAGCGCATCGCCGCCGATCCGGCGATAGGGAAATGCCTTACCGGCGACCTCAAGGGGCTGTTATCTTACCGCTCAGGAGACTACAGGATAATTTACCGGATATACCACAAAGAGATAACGGTCATAATACTGACCGTCGCCCACAGGAAGGATGTTTATAGGTAGAGGCTATCGTTTATCGGTAGTCGCGTAAAGCTTGTCCAGCGGGCTCTGCGGCGCGTTAGAGATATCACGTATAACGTGGGTGTATATCATCGTAGTTTCGACGTGGCTATGTCCCAAGAGCTCCTGGACTTCCCGTATATTCACTCCGTTAAGCAACAGGTGGGTGGCGAAACTGTGCCTTAATGTGTGCACGGTGGCATGCTTGGCTATTCCCGCCTTCTTTACCGCCTCAGACATCGCGTCCTGTATGGTCTTCGGGCTCATATAGAAACGTCTGACCTTTCCGGTATCGCGGTCAGGGGAGAGCTTTGCCGAGGGGAAGACAAACTGCCATCCGAAATCCCTGACGGCCTTCGGGTACTTGCGTTCAAGCGCATCCGGCAGCCAGACCTCTCCGTGTCCGGATGCAAGATCCTTCTCGTGTATCTTTTTGACCTCTTTGATATGCGCCCATAATTCCGTTTTAAGGTATTCCGGCAATACGGTGCTTCTGTCTTTGTCGCCTTTGCCGCTTCTTATGAATATCATTCCCGACTCAAAATCGATATCCTTTACCCGCAAGCACGTCAGTTCGGAAATGCGCATGCCAGTGCCGTATAATAGCTGCAGGATAAGCTTGTCCTTTCCTGTTACACTGTCAAATATCTCGCGGACCTCACTCTCGGTAAGAACGACGGGAAGTTTCGGGCCGCGTTTCGCGCGGACCGCGCCTGCGATATCATCAAGCCCGATCATGAGCACATCCCTGAATAAGAACAAGAGGGCGTTAAAGGCCTGGTTTTGGGAAGAGGAGGAAACTTTCTTTTTAATTGCAAGAAAGCTCAGGTAATCACGTACATCCTCGCTTGAAAGACCCAATTTTTGGATATCCCTCTTACGGACACCGACTAGATACTCAAAAAAACCTTTTGCCCAGTTGACATAAGTGCGCTCAGTCTTGTATGAATAATGTTTAACCCTGATGGCCTTGCCCATCGCGATTATAATAGAAGCAGGATCTGACCTGTCGTTTATCTGGGATAGGGTTGAATTCGGACCGAGTTTCGCGGCACTCTTGTCAAACTGCTCAAAATAGAGCTTCAGGGCGGTTTCCGCCTGGTTCATCTGCCAGTTCGCGATCCCTGGGGAATCGGAGAGCTGCTCAAGGAATTTTCGTCTTTTTTCCTGAAAATCCGCGCCCTCCTCCTCATTAGAAAAGGCGACGAATTTGCTTACCCAGCGAGCGTAGAAGGGGGCATGTTTTTCATCGGCAAAGCCTCTTGAAACCAGGAATTTCTGGAAATCTGGCAGCATCTCTACGAACATTTTTTCTCCCCAAAAGTACAAAAACCCATAAATTACGAATTCGTATTTCCTGCTATTATAGGCCAAAGGCGAAATCTGTCAACAAAAATTGTGTTGTAAAGTCAGGCGAAAATGGTATACTTCCGTTTAGGCAGTACGAAGACCCATAAACTACGAATTCGTATATTATATGTTAGGC